>JBDGPX010000116.1:0-18594 GCA_042219475.1 Halobacteriales archaeon | reverse complement strand
ACGGATCAAGTGGGAGTGACGGATCAAGTGGGAGTGACGGATCAAGTGGGAGTGATGGGGGTGATGGCTCCAGCGGAAGTGATGGGGGTGATGGCTCCAGCGGAAGTGACAGTGGCGGTGGTAGTGGTAATTCTGGCGGCAACAGTAATGGTAACCAGCAGAACGCCCGGTAATCTCACCCAAGGACTTTCTTTGGATTGGCTTTCTATCGAAGAACCGAATCGATCTCCTTCACGCTTGTTGCCGGTGATTCTCTCGCCGGCCGCCCACTCGACCGCCGTTTGAAGATCAGGGTTTGTGTCTATGATCTCCTCACAGCAGACATCCTTTTGAGTGTTCGTCTCCAATCCTTGACTTGGTAATGGACGCCGGGGCTTTACTCGATCTCTTGGGGAACGAAAACAGACGGCGAATCCTCCGTCTGCTCTCTCGCAAGCCCTGCTACGTCACTGAGATCTCCGAACACCTCGATGTAAGCCCGAAGGCTGTTATTGATCATCTTCGACGGCTCGAAAGCGCCGGTCTGATCGAAAGTCGAACCGACGATCAGCGGCGAAAATACTTCCATATCGCCCAACATCTCCGGTTGGAGGTGACGGTCGCTCCGTATGGATTCGGTATGAAAAGTGCCTATCCAGCGAGTCCGAGCCTCGATATCGGTCGATGTCAGCATCTCTCGCTTGAGATCGAGTTCGAGCCTCCAGAACGATCCGAAGCCACCAACGGTGGTGTCAGCCATACTGATGTCGGGGATCCCCGCGCGTCATCGACTGGCCCTGAAACAGCTACGCCCGACACCGATCCGGCTGAATCGGCCGACGGGATACCCGATCAATCCGCCGAACTTGCGGAGTTGGCCCGACGGCTCGATGAACTCGAGGAGATCGAACGGGAACTTTCGCTCGCCCAACGCTGGGTTCAGGGACGGATGGCCGAAGTCATCAACCAGCTCTCTGGGGCCATTGATGAACATCCTGAGGAAGACTATCTCGATGCGGCGATCCTCGTCTCCGTCATCCTTGAGGGTCCCCAAACGGTCCAGGAGATCGCAAACGATGTCGAGGTACCACCGTCGTTGGTCAGCGAGCGTCTCGAACTCCTCGAACGGCAGAATCTCGTTCGACAGGATCGGGACGGATGGACACTCGGCTGAAGCGGCGATCCCTCGACATCCGAGCGGAGCTTCGGACCATTGATCCAGTTGCTACAGTCGGCGCATAGATCAACGATCGGGACGTGTGAGAGCGCCATCCCGTGGAAAAGGAGGTTTCAAGGTCGCCGCCCCGATAGCCCGGGGTATGCAACCAGGGGACCGTGTTCGTGTCGACCGGGACGGCGACACCCTCGAAGGGGTGTTGCTCCCCTCGACGACCGCTGACCATCTCGTGGTCAAACTTCCGGGCGGGTACAACGTCGGGATCGATCGCGAGGCCGCCCGGACGGAGGTGCTTGAATCCGATGTCTACGCGATCGAGAGTGGTGGTGAGACCGGTGCCGACTCCGAGATCGACTTCGATGAGGATCTCCCGACGATCGCGCTGATTTCGACCGGTGGAACGATCGCCTCGACCGTCGACTACCGGACCGGCGCTGTGACCGCTCAGTTCGATGCCGAGGATGTGCTCCGAGCCGTTCCCGACCTCGCTGGACGGGCGAACTACCGGGGCCGGGTGGTCGCGAACATCCTCTCGGAGAACATGACGCCGGACGTCTGGCAGCAACTCGCCCACGCCGTCTACGAAGAGATCGAGGCCGGCGCCGATGGCGTCGTCGTCATGCACGGCACCGACACGATGCAGTACTCCGCCTCGGCGCTGTCGTTCATGCTTGAGACACCGGTCCCGATCGTCTTCACCGGGAGCCAGCGATCGGCGGACCGCCCCTCCTCGGATAACGTCATGAACGCCGTTTGTGCCGTCGAGGCGGCCAAATCGGACTGTGCGGAGGTCTTGGTCTGTATGCACGCCTCCGCGAGCGACGATGTCTGTGCGCTCCATCGGGGGACCCGCGTCCGGAAGAACCATACCTCCAGACGTGATGCCTTCCGGACGATCGGCAACAAACCCCTCGGCGCGATCGACTACGAAACCACCGATATCACCTTCCGACGGTCGTATCGTGAGCGTGGGTTGGCGGATCTATCGATCGCTCCCGACCTGTCGGCAGATGTCGAGCTCGTCAAGTTCACGCCCGGAATGGATCCGGCCTTCTTCGAGCGATGCGCTGGGAAGGATGGACTCGTGATCGAGGGCACCGGATTGGGCCATGTTCATACCGATCGCATCGATCAGATCGAAACCCTCGTCGAAGAGGGGACTCATGTGGTCATGACCAGCCAGTGTCTGGAAGGCCGCGTCTGTGACCGCGTCTATGACACCGGTCGGGATCTCCTCGATGCCGGAGTTATCGAGGGCGAAGACATGCTCCCCGGGACGGCGAAGGTCAAGCTGATGTGGGCGGTTGCGAACACCGAGGCGGTCGCCGAGACGATGCGACGGCCCTTAGCGGGCGAGATCACCGAGGCCTCGCGGCCCTGGATCTGATGTCCGAGGTATGCCGTACTCCATATGTGAGGTCTTGCCGGTGGTTAGCCGCCACTTACGGGCGGAAACAGCGCGAGTTCGTCGTCGTCTTCGACGGTCGTCTCAAGCCCGGCCTCGTTTTCGATGTCTGTTCCATTTCGGAGGATGTTGATGTGAGACTGGAGTTTCTCGTTCTCGTCCAATACCCGTTCACGGAGCGCCGGTTTCGTCTCCAGTAGTGCCATCAGAGCGTCCTCGACGGTCATCCCCGCCTCGTAATCGATCGTGACATGCTTGTCGTCGGCGACTTCAGCGAGATCGGCGAACAGCCGCCATTCCATAGACGATGGACTTACCGGCGTCATAAAGAGGGTTCCGCCTCCGGCGGATTCGGCTCGTTGCTGGAACCGCTGGCCGCCGCTTCGAGACGACGGAGCAGTTCGGGACGGGCAACGGCGTATATCGTATCTCCGGCCGCCAATACGTGACTCCGTGTGGGGATCGGTTCGATCGGAGCCTCTGTCGGTTTCACCGCGACGATTGTCGCATCGACGGCCCCGATCGACGCCCCGACGAGATCGCTGTGTTCAGACACCGTCATGACACCGATGGTCTCGTCGGCCGCCCGCAACAACGAGGCGTACTCCTGATCGGCTCGTGGCGCTGTCGGTAACGTCACGAGCCGGTAGGTAGTCGTTGGATCGATCGCCGCAGCATCACTTTCATCGAGTGCCAGCGTCACGACATCCCCAACGGTCGCGCGCAACTCGCCGGTTGCGATCCGTTCGGCCGTCGCTGGTGTGGGACCGTTTTCGGTCTCCGATCCATCTACTGTTTGATTCGTGGTCGTGGCTGGCCGCCATATCTGTACGGCATCGCCCGATGTGGCGGCAAATGCCGGATCGGCTGTGATCGCCGTCGCCACCATTCCACGGGGTAGTGTCGGACCGATTCCCGCTGCTCGACTTCCGACGGCCAGATACTCGATCGTCCCATTGGGCGTTAACTCGACACCGACGTGTCCGATACCGTAGTCGTCTTTGAGCCGTGTGGTGAACCGGGACCGAAGTTCTTCGACGGTCAGCCGGCGTGGAAACACCAACGTCTTGCCCACGAGCGCTTCCTTTGTCGCCTGTGGGACTGGATCGTATCCTTCGATATTTTCGATCTCGTCGATATCGTCCGGGAGTGTTACGGTGATGACTCGTCCGACAGCCCGGACCAGTTGGCCGACCTCCGTATCGAGCTCTCGAGCACCGGAGATCAGAATCCCTGCCCGCACGAACCGATCCCCAACTCGTCGTCCGCCGAAGGCACTGCCGGTCGCGAACAGAAACGTCAGGACGTTGGTGAGTGCCGTTTCGAGATCTAACAACCCCGCGGTGCCCCCGATGACCTGTCCCAGGGCCGTCGTCGTATTGAGATAGATCGCGACGCCCGTCAGTCCGAAGAGCACGGCGAGCCCCTCCGGGATCGTCTCCCCGACGTACCACCGATATACGATCGCTCCGACCGTGGCTATCAGTCCCGACAGCAGGAACATTCCGATGATCCGCGTTGTGCCGGCCAAGATCGTGGTGATCGGCCCCGTCTGTAGTGGCCAGAGCACGCCGCCGAGTGTCGTCATCGCTGTTGGATTCATCACGTAACCACCTCCTCGAAGCGTGTTAGGTTGTCACGCATCCCGACGACGAACACCTCATCCCCGCCATGCAGGGGTGTCGATCCCCGTGGAGCCAATGTCCATCCATCACTGCTCCGCACGGCGAGGACGCCGACGTCGTAGGTATCACGGATCATCGCCGCTCCGATCGTCGTCTCGGCGAGTTCACTTTCGGCACCGACGGTCAGTTTGCGGAACCGTCGCCCGCCACGGCGCA
The DNA here is from genome assembly GCA_042219475.1 of Halobacteriales archaeon. GTDB lineage: Archaea > Halobacteriota > Halobacteria > Halobacteriales > Hikarchaeaceae > Chewarchaeum. The sequence continues at coordinate 14,192 of JBDGPX010000116.1, read as the reverse complement.
GCAGCGAGAGAAGTTCAAATTCCCGGTGTTTACCCCGCGATCGAACGATAACCCGCCCCCGATTGGTTTCTAACAGCCGTTGGGCGTCCTCCCGCTCGACCGCGACGGTTAGTCGACCCTCGCCGCCTGTCGTCTCTTGGGGTGTCGGTTCGAGCAATGACGACGGGGTGTTTTCGGTCGTACCGCCATCCGGTTGTGGTGATTTTGTGGTGGCACTGCCGCCGGGTTTCCCCGTGTCTGACTGGGCACTCACGACCGTACCTTCGATACTCGTCTCGTCGATGTCGATCCGGACCGTTTCCCCGCGGGTGAGGCCTGTCGGGAGGAGCGCGTTGATCGACACCGCCCGTTTCCCCGCGGGTACCCGCTTGGAGAGCCCACTCACGGGCGGGGCGGCGTTGATCGACGCATGCCCCTGCTCATCGAGGGTTACGTTCACCTCGGCGAGTTCGAATTCCGTCCGAAGCGTATCCGCGACCCGGGTTTCCAACTCCGCTAGCGGCAGATCCGCCGGGAACGTGAGCTCCTTCTCGCGGATCTCCGCGCGGAGATCCGCCGACAGCGGTGGATACCCTTCGATATCGCCGATGTCACCGCTGATTTCGATTTGAACCTGTCGACGACCGCCCACCCATTCGATGACGTCGGCGTTGAGTGTCCGCGTGCGCAGCCCCCGGAGCGAGAGACGCCTGGGGACGCTTGCCCCCATTTTGTCGCCCATATTGTGGGCATATAGTGTCATCATCAACACGACGATAAGGGCCGTGATGATCGTCATCGAATTCGGTGCTTTTGTGACCGTCGGATCATTGAGCGCGAGCAGACCCCCGTTGATCCCGGCGATCGCGACCCCGAGCACGACCACACCAAATCCCGGAATCGTCACGCCGGTGAAATATTTGAAGAGAAATCCTAGCCCCCATCCAACAACTGCCGGAATAACCCCGGTTAGCACACCCAGATACACTCCCAATAATATCTGAAGTGGGAGTGCTGGCGTCGATGCTGCGGTTACCATGGCCTGGCTCACTCGACGGATAAATAAACCGCTGTCGTTGTCCCCGATATTTAATACATCACGACCCGCGCGTTCGATTGACGATCGACGATCGCCTGTCACCTATCTCAATCTATGTCCGAGGACTCTTCCGATGCCGATGTGGACGCGATCGACGATTCCGATCACGACTCGATGACCGAGTTAGCGGACCATGTCATTGTTCTCGGCTACGGCGATTTGGTTGAGCCGATCCTCTCGGAGCTTGATCTATCTGAGGTCCCCTTCATCGTGATCACGGCCGAGGCGACGGTCGTCGAGACGCTCACCGATCGCGGGATACGAGCTATCGCTGGGGAACCAACCGATGAGGCGTCGCTTGCGGCGGCTGCGCTCGGCCAGGCACGGGCCGTCGTTGCCGCGACCAACGACGATGCACAGGATGCCTTGGCGATCCTGACGGCCCGACGGTTCAATCCGGACGTTCGGATCGTTGCGGCGGCGGTCAATCGTGAGAACATCACCAAACTCAAACGCGCCGGTGCGTCGATCGTGATCAGCCCCGCGAGGATCGGCGGCCAACTCCTTGTTCGGTCGGCGTTGGGCGATACGGGTATCGAGGAGCTCGCCGATCGAATCCTCGGGGAGTCGATATGACGTCGGGCACGGTGCAGTGATCGCTGATCCCTCCCGGCCACAGCGTGGAGGGAAAAACGTAACCGATGGCCACTCCCGATATCGAGTCGGATTCGTGTATGCGACCGACGACACCGTCAATCGACAATCGGGCTGAGCTTGCCGAGTATATCGATGGGTATTCCGATCGTCTTGGCGGCCGGCTCGGCGTCTCCTCGGCTGCTGACATGCGGGTCGGTTTCGGGCCGTCCCGAATAAGACTGCGGATCGATGCGTAGTTCGGTTGACTTCTTCCTATCGCCGACGCTGGAAGATTCAGTCCGGTTGTTCGCCCCGTTCAATCGAGGCTCCTTGCCGCTTCGAGCGAGAGGTCGATCGCCCGCTTGACGTTGTTCTGGGCCTTCTCGGGGAGTTCCTGATCGCTGTCTGCCCCTTTCTGTGTCCCTTCGACGAGGTTACCGTCGACCGTACAGATCGCGCCGGCGCGCATGCCGGCCCGTCGCGCGAGCGAGAAAATAGCCGCCGCCTCCATCTCGACACAGAGGAGTCCGGCCGCCTCCCAGTCGGCGACGTACTCCTCGGTTTCGGCGTAGAAGGCGTCGTCGGTGGCGATTGGGCCGACGTGGACGGCTTCGTTGTTGGCCTCGGCGGCGTCGACGAGCGCCGACAGCACATGATAATCCGGCACTGCGGGATAAGTGTCCGATTCGTACCGGCCGGTTGTGCCCTCGTCTTTGGCGGCGCCGGTGGCGACGACCATATCCCCGATCTCGATGTCCGATTGCAACGCACCGGTCGTCCCGACCCGGATCACCGTCTCGACGCCAACGGTTTCCAGTTCCTCCATGGCGATGGCCGCCGACGGACAGCCGATCCCGGTCGAACAGATCGTGAGATCAGTTCCTTCGTAAGTCGCATTGACCAGCTTGTACTCGCGGTTCTGGGCGACGACGGTCGAGGTATCACACTGCTCGGCGATCCGATCGACACGCCCGGGATCGCCCGGCAATAGCGCGATATCTTGGAGATCACCCGATTCGACAAGGAGGTGTGGTTGTTTGGCCATAGCCGGGGATCAGGTCGTGACTGTAAAAAACTCGTGAGTCCGGTTCGATAGCCTCGCAGCACAACACTAGTCGAGGACTTCCTCGATGGCACGCGGCTCGAAGCTGATCTGTGCGCCTTCGACAGTCGTAGCTAAGGCGCCACACGCGTTGGCGACCTCAAGACACCGTTCGTGGTCGATGTCACCGTTCTCTCGATGCTCGAGAACGACGGCGAGGAAGCCGGCCGCAAAGGCATCCCCTGCGCCTGCCGTATCGACTGTGTCGACCGTGTATCCGTCATGGTGATAGCTTCCCTCGGCTGTATACACTGTTGCCCCACGTTTGCCGTCCTTACAGACGACTGTCGTCTCATCGAATGTTCCATCAGCGCCGACGTCGCCGGGATTGGGGAGACAATCGGTCTCCCGTTCGTTGAGAAAGACGATGTCGGCCACGTCGAGCGCCGTCTCATAGTCCCGATCACCGAGGCGTCGTCCCGGATCGACGCTTACGGTGATGTCTGTCGTGGTGGCGTGTTCGGCGAGCGCCGCCGCGGTCGCCGGTCGCTGGCCCGTCAGATGGAGGTGATCGAAGTCCCGGACGGTCGATTCGGTGATGTCCGCGGGCTCGATCGCCTCGTTAGCACCCTCGTTGCCTAAGACCATGACCTGGCCGTCGCTGGCCGCCTCGACGATGAGGTATTTCACCGTCGTCGGTCGGTCGGGAATGATCGTGATCGGGTCGGTTTCGACGCCGTGCTCCCGGAGCGATCGGCGGGCCGCCCGTCCGTGTTCGTCGTCGCCGACGCTTCCGAGCACGCCCGCTTGGATCCCAAGCGCCGCCAGTGCTGTCGCGACGTTGGCCGCGCTCCCGCCGCCGGATTGATACTGGGAGCGAAGCCGTGCTTCGCCGTCCGGCTTCGGCAGCGTATCGACACGCAAGGTCACGTCCCAGTTGATATGGCCGGCACAGAGAACGCGGGGCATGATCTGATTCTCCTACGGAAACCGCTAACTCGGTGTAGCTACGCCATGGGATGGTAAAAAACACGACGGCTCCTCGGCGTCAGCTCACCATGTAGAGCAACAGGTTGTGGATCCCCGGTCCCAGGCCGATGGCCGCGACGCCGGCAAGCATCAGATATCCCTCACTGGGGCTTTCCCTGACATACTCGGTGAAAAGCCAGACGACCGCCGCCGCCACGACGAGCTTCACGACGACGAACAGCCAGCCGACGCCGATGAGATCGGCTGTGGGTAACTTCCCCGCGGCAACCATGATCAGCCGTGCGGCCGGTGTTCGTTCGCCGAATCCAAGCACGTCGACCCCGATCGCTGTCGAGATACCGTCGAGGGCATGTGCAAAGAGGACGATCGCTCCTGCCCGACCGGTAACTGCCATCATGGTCGGTTCGGTCCACCGCAGTAGAACGATCATCCCGATGGTCACGATGGCGGCGAGCACGAGACCGACCGTTGGCCAGACGAGTGTGAGACTCCTGCCGATCGTGATGAGTGCTCCGACCGCGGCGAGGGCGGCGATCGTTCCGGTACCGCCGAGCCATATCGCTGTCGTACTGGTCGAACCATCGGTCGTGTGATCCGCCATTAGCCAGATCCCACCGCCGACGATGGCCGTGAAGACGTAGACGGCCGGGGTACCGAGGAGCGGCCGCACTACCGCCGGGGCAGCGTCGATCTGATAAATGACGTGAAGCGCCGCCCCGCTCACCATCCAGGGGACCAACGCGACGACGGTCCGGCTGCTGACATCTGGACGCCGTCGGCGGAGCAATCCGAGCACCACTCCGATTCCGACGAGCAACCCGACCAGATAGGGAAGCGGTGGGATACCGAAGCCGGCCGGGAGGACCATGCCGCCACAAGCGACTGACGAACGAAATGTATTGTGATTGTGACCGTGCTGGCCGGTGACTTCCGACTGTGGACGTATTCCCCTGGAGGGGATGCCGTTGACCGAGCCAGCGGGTTTTTCACGGTCCTCAAACCAGCTTTCTCCGATGGATATCGACCGTGCGGAACTCGCCTCTCGCATCGATCACACCGTTTTAGGACCCGAGACGACGATCGTCGACGTCAAGCGAACGCTCGATGCCGCGATGGAATACGGTATGAACGCTTGTGTACCGCCCTGTTACGTCGATCGGGCGACCGAGTACACGCCGGGTGTCCGCATCATCACCGTTATCGGCTTCCCTCACGGTCAGCAGACGACCGCGACCAAACAAGCGGAAGCGGTGACCGCGTGGAAAGACGGTGCCGAGGAGCTCGATATGGTCCTCAACGTCGGTCGGTTGAAAGCCGACGAAATCGACGCCGTCCAGACGGACATCGAAGAGGTCGTCGCGTCGGTTCCGATTCCGGTGAAGGTGATCATCGAAACCGACCTCCTGTCGGATGATGAGAAACACACCGCCTGTGCGATCGCCGCCGATGCCGGAGCGACGTTCGTGAAGACGTCGACCGGATTCGCCTCGACTGGTGCGACCGCCGAGGATGTCGAACTCATGGCGGAGTATCTCCCTGTGAAGGCAAGCGGCAGCATCGACTCCTGGGCACAGGCCGAGGAACTACTTGAGGCCGGGGCCGATCGGATTGGCACCTCGAATGGTGATGGCATCGTCGAGGGGTTCCAGCGAACCACCGGATGAACAACTCCCTTCCCTCCGGTCGATGAGTCGGTACTCAGTATTGTGCCAGTCTCGGCTGGCGTTCGGAAAGCTTGATTTAATCTGGCAATCCTTCCGGTTGATGTGGCCACTCCGCGCGAGGATTTCCTGTCGGGTGTGAAGGCGTTTGCACCGGTGTTGCTCGGGATCATCCCCTTTGGGATGGTGAGCGGTGTCGCCGCGGTCACGGCTGGGTTCACCGGACTGCAGGCGCTTGGGATGTCGCTGATCGTCTTCGCCGGCGCCTCACAACTCGCGGCGATCGAGCTCATCCGCGCCGATGCTCCGGCTGCCATCATCGTCCTCACGGCCGTTATCGTCAACGTCAGACTGATGATGTACAGCGCGTCGTTGGCGCCGTACTTCCGCTCGTTCTCGCGGCTCAGAAAGTGGCTCTGTGCCTATCTCCTCACCGATCCGGCTTTCGCTCTCTCGATCACGGAATTCACCGCCGATGAGACCACTGATCGGCTGTGGTACTACCTCGGGACGACGGTCCCTGGATGGGTGATGTGGCAGGTCGGCACGGTCGTTGGGATCCTGCTTGGGGTCCGGGTTCCACCCGAATGGCAACTAGAGTTCGCGGTGCCGCTGGTCTTCATGACGCTGCTCTTCGGCGCGATCGAGGATCGGGCGACCGCCGGAGCGGCGATCGTCGCGGGGATCGTCGCCATCGGCGGGGCGGCGTTTCCCTTCAACCTCGGGTTGCCGACGGCCGCACTGCTCGGGATTGCCGCCGGGCTGACGATCGAACGGAGGGAGGCGTCGTGACAATGCCGCTGTCGGACGGTCTCCTGTGGCTGGTTATCGTACTCATCGGGATCGCTACCTTCGCCCTCCGGTTATCGTTCATCGCGCTCGTCGGGCGATTTGAGACCATTCCCTCCTGGCTGGATCGATCGCTTCGGTACGTCCCGGCCGCGGTCCTCTCGGCGCTTGTCTGGCCATCGGTCCTCCGGATCGATGCGACCCTTGCCGTCGGCGCCGATACGCCTCGCCTCATCGCCGCCGCGGCAGCGATCGTCGTCGCCTGGTATACCGAGGACGTCTTGGCGACGATCGTCGTCGGCATGGGGACCCTCTGGCTGTTGTTTCTGCTCGGGTTCTGATCGACCGGGCTCCCGATCGACGTGATTTATGGCTCGATGAAACGTCGTCCTTTAGTGAATCCACCGGCTTATCACGGGTACGCGATCCCCGATGGCCCGATATCACATCGAAACCTATGGTTGTACCTCGAACCGTGGCGAGAGCCGTCGGATCGAGACCGCGCTCCGCGATGCGGGCCATCGTCCGGTTACGTCCCCCAGCGAGGCCGATGTCGCCATCCTGAACACCTGCACCGTTGTCGAGAAGACTGAGCGGAACATGCTCCGCCGAGCCGAGGAGCTCCAAGCGGAGACGGCCGATCTCATTATCACCGGGTGTATGGCCCTCGCTCAGGGTGAGGCGTTTCGGGACGCCGGTATCAATGCCCGGATCCTCCACTGGGACGACGTGCCCACCGCGGTCCGCAACGGCGAATGTCCGACGCTCGCCGACGGCGTCGATCCGGTACTCGATGGCGTGGTCGGTATCCTTCCCATCGCCCGGGGATGTATGTCCGACTGTTCGTACTGTATCACCAAACAGGCGACCGGAAAGATAGATTCCCCGCCGATCGAGGACAACGTCGAGAAGGCGCGAGCCCTGATCCACGCCGGCGCGAAGGAGCTCCGCATCACCGGCCAAGACACCGGTGTCTATGGGTGGGATACGGGTGAACGGACGCTCCACGAGCTGCTCGATCGGATCTGTGCGATCGATGGCGAGTTCCGCGTTCGGGTCGGGATGGCCAACCCAAAAGGCGTTCACGGAATCCGCGAGGAACTCGCTGACGTGTTCGCACGTCACGACGAGCTCTATAACTTTCTGCACATCCCGGTGCAATCCGGCTCGGACGATGTCCTCGGAGATATGCGTCGCCAACACAGAGTGTCGGAATTCACCGAGGTCGTCGAGACCTTTGATGACCGACTCGATGAATGGACGCTCTCGACGGACTTCATCGTCGGGTTCCCCACCGAGACCGAGGCCGATCACCAACAGAGTCTCGCGCTCCTCCGGGAGGTCCGTCCGGAGAAGATCAACATCACCCGCTTTTCGAAACGGCCGGGGACCGACGCTGCCGAAATGAAGGGGCTCGGCGGCACCGTCAAGAAAGAGCGCTCCTCGGCCATGACCGAGCTGAAGATGGATGTCGTCGGTGATGCCTACGGAGAGATGGTCGGGACCGAACGGGAGGTTCTCGTCGTCGAACCCGGTACCGGCGACTCGGTGAAGTGCTACGATAACGCCTATCGCCAGGTCATCGTCCAGAACGCCGACCAACATGGCATTGCTCCCGGCGATTTCCTCGATCTCGAGATCACCGGACATCAGACCGTCTACGCCTTCGGCGAGCCAATCTGACCCCCGTTTCGATGGCTTTCTCGGATCCGTCTATCCGGTACGGCTGTTACTCTTCCTTGATATCGTGCGTGTCGCTAGCAAAGCACACTCTTAAACGGATTGTCGATAATTATTGATAGTGTGAGTAGACCGATGGCCTCCGAAAAGACATCGACACACCGATTCGACGGCCGAACCTGTGTTATTACAGGTTCATCACGTGGCATCGGTCGGGAAATCGCTCTCGAACTCGGACGCCACGGCGCCAACGTCGTGGTGAATTATCGATCCTCCGACGAGGCAGCCGCCGAGGTCGCCGACCGGATTCGGACGTTCGGCGGTGAGGCGATAACGGTCCAGGCTGACGTTACCGATCATGACCAGATGGAAGCGATGGCTGCGGAGGTAACGGACACATTCGGCCGGACTGACGTGCTCATCAACAACGCCGGCATCACTCAGGATACCCGATTCGAGAACATGACAACCCAGGAGTGGGAGCAGGTCCTCGAGGTGGATCTCACCGGTGCCTTTCACAGCACTCAGGCCTTCTTTGAGGACATCAAGGAGGCCGAACATGGTCGATTGATCAACATCTCGAGTATCGTCGGTCGACAGGGCAATTTCGGACAAGTCAACTACGCCGCTGCCAAGAGCGGGCTCATCGGATTCACACGATCGCTCGCACTGGAACTTGCCCCCTATGACACGACGGCCAACTGTATCGCTCCTGGCTTTACCAGAACCGAGATGGTTGAATCTATCCCCGAGGAGATCAAATCGGATATCCGTGACCAGATCCCGCTCGATCGGTTCGCCGATCCGAATGAGATCGCGTGTGCGGCCCGCTTTCTCGCGAGTAAGGAGTCAGGTTACATGACCGGTGAAATCCTCGATATCACTGGCGGCATGGATCTCTAAGAGGATCGGCCGTTTCAGTATATGGGGATGGGGATACAGATCCCGTGATCAACGCTCGTGGCTGTCTTCATCCGGCACTGTCCCCGATCCGGATCTCCCTTCGTTCGAGTCGCTGACAAATATCGAAACGGTCTCGTCCTCTTTCCACTCGCCGAGTTCCTTGGGATCGATATGGACGAATACGTCATCGATCGCCGGGAGCTCCTGGATCGACTGGACGACTTCGGTTTCGATCTGGTGGGCTTCCCGGATAGTCCGATCGCCTTCGACTTCGATATGGAGACTCACATCGACCTCCGGACCGACGTAGTGTGCTACGACATCGTGGGCGCCACGCACGTCGGGATGTGCAAGCGCCGTTTCGATGATCTCCGAACGGAGGTTTTCCGGCGGCGCTCGGCCGATCAGATAATCGATGTTGTCGCGCACCACCTCCCATCCCGTATAGAAAATGCCGAGCGAGACAATGGCGCCGGCGATCGGATCGAGTATCGGCGCTCCGGCCCGCGCACCGACAACGCCGGCCAACGCCGCACCGGCGGTTAGAATATCGTTGCGGTTGTCGAGGGCCGTGGCCACGATCGCGGGCGAGTTGCGTTCCTCACCGATCCGTAGACAATATCGATACAGGCCGTATTTGACGATCCCTGTCAACAGCAAAATCCCGATCGCGATCGGGCCGATCTGGGCCGTCATCGTTCCCGATATGATTGCTTGGGTTGATTGCCAAAGCACCAATCCCCCGGCCGCAAATATACTCAAGGCGACCAGTAGCGAGACGAACGGCTCGATCCGCTCGTGACCGTGTGGGTGTTCTAAGTCCGGTGGCCTCGTCGTCAGGTAGATCCCGGCCAGGATGATCAGACTATACAGGCTGTCCGCGAGGCTGTTGACGGCCTCGCCCTTGATGGCGAGACTGCCGGTTTCAAGCCACACAAATCCCTTCCCGACGGCGAGTGCCAGGTTGACGCCGAAGACGAGTAGCGCCACTCGCCTGACGACGGTACGCCGGGACACGGGCGTTCTACGCCAGCGGCGCTAAAGGGCCTACCGTTCTTTCGGCTCTGTGGATCGGTTGATCGCTTCCGCGGGCAGAATCAGCGACTCTACAGGCGGAGCAGGCCGAGTGCCTCGGGGCTTGATCCCGAGGCGGTTCACTACCGACCGCGAACACCGAATGGAAGTTACAATTCGAGCTGGACCGCCGTCGCCGCACCGTCGGTCGTGGCACCGGTTTGTTCTGCAAAGGCATCGTGAAGCCGATCGTAAGTGTCGGTGAGTCCCTCGACAATGACTTTGGTATCGGCGACGATCGGCATGAAGTTGGTATCGCCGTTCCAGCGTGGTACGAGATGGGTGTGGAGGTGATCGCCGATCGATCCCCCGCTGGCCTCGCCACCCAGATTCAATCCGGCGTTACAGCCGTCCGGGTCGAGGGCGGTATCGATGGCTTGGAGTGTCCGCTGTTTGAGCTTGGCGTGTTCGACCAGGACTGGCTCGGGGAGGTCCTCGTAGGCACCGATGTGTGCTCGGGGGATCACCATGACGTGGCCTGGATTGTATGGATAGTTGTTCAGTAGGACGTATGCTCGTTCGCTCGTAGCGACAACGCGGTGTTCCCGATCGGTCCCCAACGACGGCAGCTCACAGAAGACACACTCCTCGATCGCCGGGTTCTTTTCCTTGCGTTCGACCCACTCGATCCGCCAGGGTGCAAAGAGCTCGTCCATAGATCTCATTCTGGTTGCCCCGGGTTTAGATTATGTGACAACCGGTTCCGCTCGTGTCGAGGTTGTTCAAATTTTGGAGGCGAAGTCCCCGTCCGCAAGGAGTATCGCAGTCCACGCAGGTGGAGAAGAAGCGCAGTAGGGCGGGGTTGTTGACTACACATCCGATCAGCACTCCTGACGCTTTGCATACCGATTTAAACCTACTGGCCGTCTATCCGACAAAATGGTGTTTAACGGCTTTAGATTGTGTTTTGAACGATATTATACAATATGAGGGCTTAATTAGATGAATTCGATCGCAGTCTGTCGATTAAACGGTACGAACAACCCCCAACTAACTCGCCTTTTTATTCTGATATCCTCGCAAAGGGAAGGTAGGTGGTCCCAATGGCAGCGAAACCCCGCCACAAGAACAGCAACAATGTCGAACAGTGCGAGGCGTGTGAGACTCAAACCCCCCACGATGTCCGGATTGAAATCCTGACAGAGAGCCACAAACGGAAAAACGCCGAATTCTCACGTGAACCGTACCGTATTGCCGAATGCCTCGAGTGCGGTAGTACCTCCAAGGTTCGGATGAACAACGCCTGACGGCGATCGAACGGCCCTGATTGGCGGGGTTTCCGTATGTCCCCGCTCTCCGAGTTCCCTCCACGGCTGTTGTCGCCGTCGCTTCGCCTTTTTGTTTCGTCCCGTTCCCTCACTTCGTCGTGATCTCACACCCGTCCTCGGTGACGATGATCGTGTGTTCGGCCTGGCTGACGAGACGGCCATCGTCCTCCTTCAGTACGGGATAGCCGCGAACCACGTCGTTGAGTTTCAATCGACGGAGCGACATCTTCGCCCGATCGTCGTCGAACCAGCGGACGGCGAACGGGAGCTGTTGATACTCCTCGGACACCGTCTCGACGAGCTGTCGGGCCCGTCGGTCACGGACCGACTTCTCCTCGACGAGTGAGAAGATCTCCTCGTTGCTTCCCTCCGAAACCTTTCCCGTCCCGTCGGTCGCGAACGGCTCGATCGCGACGACATCGCCGACTTGGAGTTCGACCCCGGTATCGACCGCCCGGTTAGGGATGTTCGGACCTGTGTGGGCGTCGTATTCGGCGAGCCCATGGCCGGAGAGGTTGACGATTGGATTGTACCCGTACTCGTCGATCGTCTCCTCGATGACGGTTCCGACTTCACCCGTATGAACGCCTGCGGCAACGGTGTCAAGTGCCGCCTCAAGCGCCGCCTCGGCGGCGTCGACTAGATCGGGCGTGTCCGTCAGGTCGATCGTCGTCGCGGCGTCGGCGATCCACCCGTCGATGTGAACCCCGATATCGAGACAGACCATGTCCTCGCCGAACGTTGCCTCGGAGTCCCGTGCTGGCGTCGCATGGGACGCTTCTTCGTTGACGCTGATGTTGACTGGGAAGGCCGGTTTCCCCCCCAGTTCACGGATCCGGTCCTCGGCGAATTCGGCCACTTCGAGGTGACTGGCTCCGACGGTGACTCGGTCCTCGGTTTCCTCGAGTACCGTCGCGAGGATATCGCCCGCCTCACGATATTTCTCGTATTTCTCGGCGGAGAGGTCGACATCGTTGCCCTCGCTCATGGACGGTCATTCGGCGATCCGAGCCAAAGTGTTTGCGTTCTTTCGGACGCATTGGGTTGATTCATCCCTCCCAGGCTGTCCAACGGTTCGGATTTCGAACTCGGACGAGTGCATCCCAGTACATCTCCCACCGTTACAGGACGGGACCCCGCGCCGCCGAATGGACCCAGTTGGTTTTTGTCATAGAGTCCCGAAGCTATGGGGCGAACTCAGATGGGCGGCGAGTACACCACACTACCCGACGACTTGCCAGAACCCGAGGACGACGGCGCGGCCGACCATCTCGTGGGTCGGACTGTTCCAAGCGTTTCCTTGCCGGCGACGAACGGCGAGACCGTCGATCTTTCGACCATCTCTGGACGGGTCATCGTCTACTGTTACCCCAAGACTGGACGGCCGGATGAAGATGTCATCCCGGACGGATGGAACTCGATCCCGGGTGCTCGCGGATGTACCCCCGAATCCTGTGGGTTCCGTGATCATTATCAGGAACTACTGGCACGCGATGTGACGGCCGTCTTTGGCCTGTCCCTCCAGTCATCCAGCTATCAACGGGAAGCTCGCGATCGGCTCGAATTGCCGTTTGAGCTGTTGAGTGATAGCGATCGGACCTTTACCGACCGTCTCGATCTGCCGACCTTCGCAATCGGCGCCGAAACCTTCCACAAACGACTGACACTTGTTCTCTCATCGGGGACCATCGAACACGTCTTCTATCCGGTCTTTCCGCCCGACACCCACGCGGTTACGGTGGTTCAGTGGCTCGACGACGGGACCCCGTCATCTTGAGTCAGCGCGGAAACCCGCCCTCCAGGGCGGAGAAGGTGACCGTAGCAAGCGATCCGACTGTCGTTTTGAGTCTCGGTATTCGGTAACGAGACTGTCACGCCGATCCGATCGCCGCGAGTCCGTGCTCCCGTCGGATGGTGTTGACGTACTCGGTCACGCCCCGTCGGAGGTCGTAGTCGATCTCGTAGCCGTAGTCGGTTCGGGCGGCGGTCGGATCCAGGGCCTGCGCCGACCATTCCTCGCCGCCGTCCTGCACCGTGATCGTCGCCTCCGGAACGAGTTCCTCGACGAGATCGGCGACCTGCCGGACCGTCGCGACATCGCCCGGGATGTTGTAAACTCGCCGTGAGAGATCCGCATATGGCGACATGGTGGCGTCGACAAACGCACGAGCCGCATCCCGGACATATAGCCAGCTCACGACGAGGTCGCCGTTTTCGACGGTGATATCGTTTCCGAGCGCGCCCTGTTCGATCACCCGGCGGAACACACCCGATGCATCGCCGCCTCGATATGGACCATACACTCCCGTCGGCCGCAATGATACGGCCGGCACATCGTATTGGCCGGCATAGACGTCGGCCTGGCGTTCGTTGTACAGCTTTGCTGCCGCATAGATCGATTGAGGGTCCACGACTGCATCTTCCCGGGCCGTGTCCGTTCCGTAGGCCGATAGCGGTGCATAGACCGTCTCGCTCGAAGCGAGCGTGACCCGCTCGATGGATCCGAAGGTCCGAGCGGCTTCGAGGGCCGTCGTCGCCCCTCGGATGTTGACATCGACGGCCCGTCGGGGATCGTCCCGGGCAGTCGGTGTCAAAAGCGCCGCGAGGTGGATGATCCGGGTGACGTCGTTTCGGTTGATCGCCCGATCGAGTTCGGTCGGGTCCGACACATCGCCCTTATAGAGCGTTACTGCGTCCTCGATATCGAGGTGGTCGAGAATCGTCGTGTCTGTCGATACGTCGTAGCACACGGGCTCATGGTCACGATCGAGCAGCGTTGCCGCGACGTACGAACCGATGAAGCCGGTGCCACCCGTGATCAGGACAGTCTCGGATGCGGGCATGTCTCCGGCATGGCCACCGCTCGGCATAACGGTTGGTACGCCGGAAACGACTGTGCTGATTCAGGGATGACGCGATGACCTATCCGGATTCGGGCTCGGTTTCGAGGTCGGATTCCATCTCTTCGTCCATCTCCTCGATGACCTCGTCGGCGCTTTTGATGTCCTCGACGCTGCCGGATTTGACCGCCGCGGCTTCCTCTTCCATTCCTTCGATATCGACCTCGGCGGCTTCGTCGATCTGGCCGATGATGTCTTCGATGTTGTCGAGGCCCAGCAGTTCGCGGGTTT
>JBDGPX010000126.1:0-18610 GCA_042219475.1 Halobacteriales archaeon | reverse complement strand
GAGATCGACCACCTCTTCGTTCACTCAACAGCAGACGCTAACGTGCAAAGCTGAGATAGAACAGACATTCGGACGATCGAATCAGACAAAGCGTTTCGATAGTGGCCATTAATAGTTCTTAATCGATATTCAGCAAGAATTTTTAGACTCGATTGACGATTTTAGAACAATGTCTCTCAAAGCCAAATGTGCCAAGTGTCAGTTCAAGGCACCGGCCGAGAGTGATGAGTGGGAGACGGTCGAACATACGTCGCTGGGAACGCTCACACGATGTCCTGAATGTGGGAGCACCGATATCCATAGTCGGGATTGAACGAAGGTTGTATCGACCAGCGAGAACAGGATCGGTCCTCGGTACGTTCATGGAGTTGTTTTCCATCCGATTCCCGCTAATTCATATTATGACCGAGTGGGTGTTGTGATGAGAAAGACCGTGAGACCAGGAAAGACCGAGACTAATACACCTATGTAGGCCTCTCCCGAAACGATCGATATGGCAGGGGAACTACCGCGTCAACGATTTGTCCTCGATACCTCCCTGTTCATCACTGAGGGGATCCGGGAAGACGACGAATCACTTGAGGACGCTGTCGTGCGACTGCTTGATCTCGTGGCGACCGCCAGACTTGAACTCAACATCTCCTGCTACATGCCGCCCTCGATTCACGATGAACTTGCGATGATGCTCCGCGATCGAGATGTTAGTGAAGAGGTGTTCTCGCGGCTCGACACCTGGGTGGTCCGGAAAAGTCCCGATCGGTACGGTGTCACCATTCCTGCTGATATCGTCTATGAATTCATCGACGAGATGAACGACCGGGTCGACCGCGGACTTCGTGTTTCAGAGGAAGCCATCCGCGAGGTCGAACAGCTCAGCCCAGAAGACCTCACTCGCGCTTCCGATGAGCAGGATGATCACGAGTTTATGACTGAAGCCGATCGTGTTCTATCGAACATGCGGGATAAATATCGCCGGGCGCTCAGACAGGGTGTCCTCGATTCCCGTGAGGATTTTGACCTGCTCGTGTTGGCACGGGAATTAGACGCCGGTGTCGTCACCGAGGACCGTGGCATCATCTCCTGGGCCGACGAATTCGGCCTTCGATACGTCCGCGGTGGCCAATTTCCGACCCTGCTTGAGGAATATCTCCGGGCGACTGGGTCCGAGAGGTATCAGGAGTGATTACGACAGTTGTCCATCCGCCCTATCTTGGTTTGGGACTGACTCCGGTACGTATATCTGTCCGATAGCGAGTGTATTACCAGGTCGTCTCTAGAGAGTCCGAACTCATCGCTCGGATGCTCAGAGAGCGACATAC
This sequence comes from Halobacteriales archaeon, assembly GCA_042219475.1. GTDB lineage: Archaea > Halobacteriota > Halobacteria > Halobacteriales > Hikarchaeaceae > Chewarchaeum. Next base: position 17,291 of record JBDGPX010000126.1, on the reverse strand, counting down.
TGGATATCCGGTTGTTTCGAATGGATCGCTTGTGGGGATTGTCACCCTTGATGATCTCAGAGATGTTCCGGAACAAGATCGCGACGCACGCCGGGTTGGCGATGTCATGACGACAGATCTCGAAGCGATCCGAGTCGATGCCTTGCTTCGGATGCAACAAGCCGATGTCGGCTGCCTTCCGGTTGTCGATGATCCGGGGCGATGGTTGGACTGATTTCACGAATGGATCTGTTGACCGCGCTTTCGATCGGTTCCGTTGATAGCGTGTTGAAGCAATTGCGTGCACCCAGTCCACGGACCCTTTAGCGTGTGGTCGATGTTCCGTCATCCCATCACACTCGCAAAAGTACTGTCACATCTGGAGATCGGGGTTCAATCTGATTGTCGATCTGGATTCAAGGATCGGATGCCAAAATGGATGACTGTGAAAGTTCGCGGGCTTTGATGACAACACATCACTTACCCGTCTGGCGGCCTAGCTCTACACACCCATATGCCTACACCAGATGCTGACCATTCACAGTCGGCCATCGATCAATCTTTCCCGTCTGTCGGCTGTGATGACTGTCAGTCAGTGCTTCGGACTGCCAGCTCTCAGTCCATCTCGTTTCTCCTTTTGGATCAGCTTACCATACCGCTGATCGGCTGTAACGACCATCTCGAGGAATTCACATCGATCTGTGGTCTCACTACCACACATGCCACTAATCTGTTACACCACCGCCCGGCGGGTGGCCTTCCCTGTCCCGGATGTCAGCTCGCACCGCATAATCCGACACAACCGATGATCGCCGTACAGGACGGAGTCGTTGTCGTTTTGGCCTGTCCAGACCATCAAGCCGAGATCATTGATCGGTTCCAGACCGGACTTGAGACCCAGGATCAGTTAGCCACCGGTCTCGATGGGGGGAGTGGTCGGAATTCGTTCGTGAAGCGGTAGCAACAGCTCTAACAGCTGCCGATATTCTCGAAAGAATCGGGGAGTGGATCCTTGACGCTCCAGATCCTTGGTAGGATTATTTCCGAACGAGATTCGTCGCGCGTGGACCTTTCGGGGATGATTCGATGTCAAACTCGACTTCCTTCCCTTCCTCGAGGTCCGGGCCGCCGATGTCTTCCATGTGGAAGAACACGTCCTCATCATCGTCAACTTGATCGTCATCGGTCGAAATGAATCCGTAACCGCCCGTATCGTGAAAGAACCCGACTTTACCGTTTGCCATTACAAACAGTAATACTATCGAGCACGGGATAACACTTGCGAGTGCCGAATTCAACCCACTCAGCGTCCCATTGTGTCCACTTGTCATGATTCGAAATGGTGTCGCCGGAACATCCGGGATCTACCGTTCAATCGCACAGTGGGCGATCGATACGATTTGTCCATACATTGGATAATGAGACCGATTACGGGAACAGGTATTTATTATGCGATCACCTGAGGGGCGGTGCATCGTCATGAAACCGTGCCACAGCTGTCAGGCGGTAATCGACGAGTACCTCTTGGACAAACAACTTGAACCCCTGCGCGACCTCACGGCTGACGACTTCAATATCTGTGCGGAGTGCGCGACCGTCGTTGGGGATGCCTGCGTGCGGTGTGGCGGCGGCGTATACGTCCCCCGAAGTGACTCGATCACGCCCGATTATTGTCCAGCGTGTCGATCCGACCTCATCGACCGTACCGGTCAGGATCCCGGGTGGCAATGTGACATGTCCTCAACCTCGACCTGAACGTACCCACATAGACACCTCATTTTTCGCTGAAATCGCCTGTAGCGTGCTATCCTGCCGAACAGCAACCGCATAGGACAAGCGGATGCATTTTCGAGCAACCTCCGGGTGTTTGGAGTAGCGTGGCCAGATATGCGTACAAGGGTTCACAGAGCCACCGCGAAGACACATATATGAGCGTGGTTTAACTGTGATATGGTCTCTCGATTGAGAATACCGGCGGTCGGATGTCATTGTCGGTGAGAAGACTATGGTTGGGACAAAACAAAGCGGGGATTGCCGACGATGAACCGTACATCGTTCGGACCGCTGGTGAAGCTCGCCGAGACGCTGAAGGTTTTCGCCAGTAGTGCACCATCGGTACGCGAGTTGCTGGCAAATCGGTCCCAACGATTTGACCGCTATCACGCGATCCTTCCCTCGATGGCGACGCCGAATGAATCGCTTTCGCTGACCCTCCAGGTGTGGGATCAGTGTGAGCGTCTCTACCGCGACTTCGATGGATCGATGACTATCGATTCGACGGATCCGGCGGCGGTGTATCCTCGATCGCTCTCGATCTCTCCAGACAACGACGGCGTTGTGCGACTCGATGGGATCGAATTCACCACACCGGGGGTTCAGTATCTTACTTTCCGTGACGATCGGACCGGCGAGCGGTTTGTGTCCAACCCCGTCCGGGTCAGTTCCGGGGACGAACAGCGGATCTACTGGGGGGATATTCACCTCCATTCCATCCATTCAGACGGCACCGGCGAGGCCGAACGCGGCTATCGCTTTGGCCGTGACGTGATGGGCCTCGATGTGGTCGCATACACCGATCACGATACGATGGGGTTTTTCATTCCGCCCCAGTGGCAGCGCCGCCGGATGCACCGGACGTATTTCGAGGACCTCTGTAATCTCGCCGAAACGTTCAATGATGATGGCACGTTCGTCACACTCCCTGCCTATGAGTGGACAAAACAGCCTAACATGGGTGGCCACATCAACGTCTACTTCGAGGATGAAGTCGACGCGACGCTGTTCGACTCGCTGACTGCGGAGACGAATACCTACGAACAGCTCTGGGATCGGTTGCGGGAGTGGGATCACGAACACGAGACGGGTGTGATCACGATCCCTCACCATCCCGCCGAGGCCATGTATCCGTTCGATTTCGCCGGGATTGACTACGACGACGAACTCGCACCACTGGTCGAAGTCTACTCACAATGGGGATCGAGTGAGTATCCCGGTCGGGACGGCAACGAGTTTCCGTTAGCGATGGGTCAAGGCGAGATCGACGAGCCCGGTTACTACGTGCAGGATGCCCATCGGCTCGGGTACAAGGTCGGGATGATCGGCGGCGCCGATTTCCACGGACCGTCGCCCGGCCATTCGACCATCCATGCGCGGCCACACCTCCCGTCGCTCAGTGAATGGCGACAGAGCGGGCTTGGGTGGGGTAATATCTGGCGGGTATGGGACGAACAGAGCTATCCGGGTGGGCTCACCGCCTTTCTCGCACCCGAACTCACGCGTGAAGCGATTTTCTCGGCGCTCCGCTCGCGATCAGTCTATGCGACGACCCAACCGGATCGGATTCTCGTCGACTTTCGGGTCAATGGCGTCGACGTGGCCACACAGGAGGACGCCGTCATGGTCGACACACCCGAGGCGGCGCGTGATATCTCTGTCGACGTCGCTGGTACAGCGCCGATCGCGAGAATCACCGTGATCAAGAATAACACTGTCTGGCGTACAATCGACGGTTCCGACGATCCCGATGCCGATCTCGATACCTATACCGCAACTGGTGAATGGACGGATGAAACACCGATCACTGGCATGTCGTGGGATGACCACCGCGGGACCGATGGCGATGTCTACACGGTTCGGGTGCGACAGGCGAGTGTGAACCCCTTTCCGGGGATGGCCTGGGTTGGACCGATCTGGGTCGAATCGGATTGAATCGATGCCGGATCCCTCAGTACCGTCCCCTGTTTGATTCATTCGTAACGGCAGGAGTTGGGCGGGTATTCGAGGCATAGATATATCCGTTTCGGTCGAGTTATACGTTGCAGATGAGGGGCTCTCTCGACGGGACAGGAGATGACCATTCCAGAGTATCCTGTATCCTGACCGAACCCATGGCGGGAGACAACCAACCAGGTTACGAACAACGATCACGGCGACGAATCCAGCGATCGACACCCAACCACCAGCGCGATGCTTAATCACATGATGCAAAACTTCCTCTTCGTTTCGCTCGACGGGCTGATCGGCGATATCGCCTGGCGCGTCCAAAACGAGGGCAACGAGGTTCGTTACGCGATCACCGAAGACGAATTCTCACAGGACGTGGCCGATGGAATCGTTCCGAAAACAGACGACTGGCGCGACGATCTCGAATGGGCGGATATCGTCGTCTTCGACGATGCCTTCGGATTGGGTGAATACGCCCAGAAGGTGCGGGATCGTGGAATCCCGGCCATCGGTGGCTCGTCACTCACCGACCAGTTAGAGGCCGACCGTGGCTTCGCGGCCGAACAGATGGATGATCGAGGATTGCGGGTGATCCCATCGAAGATCTTCGAGGATTTCGATGTCGCGATCGAATTCATCCGGGAGAACCCGTCCGCCTATGTCATCAAGCCCTGCGGTGACGCCCAACATTTCAAACGATTGCTCTATGTCGGGCAAGCCGAGGATGGGGCCGATGTCATTCAGGTGCTCGAACGGTATCGACGAAAATGGGGCGATGAAATCGATGAATTCCAGCTCCAACGACGGATCGATGGGGTCGAAGTCTCCGTGTGTGGATTCTTCAACGGTGACCGATTCCTCGATCCGGTCAATGTAACGTTCGAACACAAACGACTGTTCCCGGGTGGACTTGGGCCGATGACCGGCGAAATGGGCACGTCCATGCTCTGGACGCCGAAGAACAGCCTCTTTGCCGAAACGATCGGCCGATTTGCCTCGTTGCTCAGCGGGGAGGATTATCACGGTCCCTTTGATATCAACTGTATCGTCAACGAAGACGGCATCTTCCCGTTGGAGATCACGCCACGATTCGGGTATCCACAGATCAATATCCAAGAGGAGGCGCTTGAGACACCGATCGATGAGTTCCTCTATGGCGTCGCGACCGGTGACCGCGAGCCGTTCTCAGTCCATGACGGATACCAGGTCGGCTTTCGGATTTGTGTCCCGCCGTTCCCCGCCGACGATGTCGAATGGTTCGATGAAAGCAGCCGCAATGCGATCATCGGGTTCCGGGATGACGCCGAGGAGGAAGCGGACGGGATCCCGGTTGGCATTCATCTAGAGGACATGAAATACGCCGACGGCGAATACCGAATCGCTGGCGAGACCGGCGAAGTCCTCGTCGTCGTGGGGACGGGGGATTCGATGCAGAAAGCCCAACGGGAGGCGTATACCCGAGCCGAGCAGGTGATCCTCCCGCATAAATTCTATCGGAACGATATCGGGGATCGGTGGCACGACGATATCGACCATCTCCTCCGATGGGGGTACCTTCAGGAAACGTAGCCGTGATGTGCTCCCACGACCGGCTGTCGTGGTGGACGGATTGGGCGATACCATCCTCCTGTACCGATCGCGACAAGTGATTGCTGATCGACCGGACGGCACGAACCGAGGATGATACACGGTCTCACACGAGTTTAATGCTGCCGAATGACGATCCCCGCACCGAACTGGACAAGGGAGAAGTCATCGAGGTAATCGAGGATGATGGCTTCCGACCGCCGGAGTCCCCGGTCATCCCGATCGCAGATGGTGATGGCATATCCGGCAGTTCGAGTATACGACGCGTCCTTGATGTGGCAACCGATCGGATGGGTCGGGAGATTCACTGGCTGCCGATCGCATTCGGGACGGACGCCCACCACCAGTATGGCACAGCGATCCCTCAGGCATCGATCGACGCGCTTTGTCGTTTTCGGCTCGGGGTTCTCGGTCCGATTACGGGATCCGACACCGACCGGCGAGTGATCGCTACCACCCTGCAAGAAGAGCTAGGGCTATCGACCGCTGTCAGCCGGATCACGGAGCTTGATCGCCCGCCCTCATCGATCGATGATCGATTCGCCACGGATGTCACTACATTCCGTACTGTGACTGTCGGCGGCCGACTACTGTTGGATCGCCCGATCGACGATACGGCTCAATTCTGTGACCATCGATATCGTCCATCGAACGGCACCATCGACGATGTGGTCGATTCCGGACTGGAGGGATCTGAACGGACCCGCACAGCGGCACTCGAAACGCTCGTCGATCAGGCGATGACGTATGCACTCGACCGTGATCGGCGACAATTGACGATCGCTCATCGGTCCGGAGGATCGTTTCTCTCCCGCGCTCGTGAGTACCTCGTTGCCGAATACGGCGATGTGATCCTCGTCGATCCGGCGTTTCAAGCGACCGTCGATGCCGCGTATCCGGACGAGGAGATCATCATCACGGAACGACAACTGCCCGAAATCAGACAGGGGTTAGCTGCTGATCCATCGCAGTTCGATGTGATTATCGCACCGGCGCAAGCGGGGTCAGCAATCACACGGACTGCCGCGGACGTCGCTGGATCGGCGGGGATCGTCCCGGAAGTCCTGCTTGGGGACGACCGCGTTATCGCTGCGCCACAGCTGCTCAGGGAGGCACCCCATTACGGTCCGATACCAACGCCGACGAGTCTGCTTCTCGCCGGGTGTACGTTGTTCGAATATATCGGCTGGATGGACGCAGCCAGTTCGATTCGGCAAGCGCTCGCTGTAACGCTCGGGGACGGAATCGTTCCGCCGGATCTCATCGCCCGAACGGGTCCCACACCGGCGACCGATACTGAGACGTTTGCGGACGCCATCACCGACCGATTTGACCGCCTGAGTCAGACACCTGGAATGGGGGGTGTCCAGACGACCGCAAGCGAGCGAAGCCGTATCAAGCGGGTCATCGCCGGCCTCTATCGGATCGTGTTCGACGATCGTATCGCGGTGACAGATATCGAACTCAACCAGCTCCTCGATGAGGATGAAGAAGCCGACATCTATCTCCCTGAAGTCGGCATTAACCTCTATTATTGGCGGCGATGGCCAGCCGAACGACGGTTGGAAGTACTGCTCCACGAATTCGCTCACGTCAAGGAAGGCCCCGATGAGCGTGATCACGGCGTGGAATTCTACGAGCGTTTCGTTGACCTGGTTGCAACCATAGCAACCAATCACGACGCCATCGAAGCCCTGTTCGGTAATCCGATCGATATCGGTCGCCTTCACCGGTTTATCGTCGAATCCGTACATGAGGAAACTATCGAACCGGATCTCGAATCCGTTGGGGCACGCAAGCGATGGCTCCGTGACCGATTCGGCCTCGATGCCAGTACCCACTATTGAATACTGATCTTGGGTCGAGGATCGATCACGCGCCTCGTTAATCCTCCGTAGCCTCAGCGGGGAGTCCGAACTCCTCGCGAAGGACTTCCTGTCGTGTTTCGACGTCGTCCAGATCGGATTCGACCGTGTACTCGTTCACGGAATCGATGATATGGCGATGGACGGATTCGAAATCGATCGACGTCCCAAAGAGATCCTCCACCGCGGATCGGTGTGATTCGGCGATCTGTGACAATTCGACGAGCCGGTCATAGAACGTCGGTTCGTGATCGAGTTCGTCCTCGGCCTCCTCTATATGTGCGAATTCGTGTAACAACACCTCGAGTTTCCGTTCGGCCGACCACTCTTCCTCCCATTGTTTGCGGTTGACGCCGATATACGGGAGTTGGATTTCGGCCTCGACGTACTCTGATTCGATATAGTAGAGATCGATGTCCTCGGGTTCGAGTTCGTCGGCGAATACGATATTATAAAGTCCAACGACGATGTCGTGGAGTTCAGTCCGCCCTTCGATCGGAGTCCGCTCCATCAGTTTCCGCGTAATTAGGCCGTTACAATACTTTTTTCCCTCTGATTTCGATCGATTAGCGACTATCCCCGGGATCAACGCTTGACACAGCACGACGGCGTAATAATCGTAGGGTGCTATCCGAGACGACGACTTCATACCTGTCGGGCTCGTAACTAATTCATCCGTAGTCCCTTCATCCGGAACAACACTACCCTGGATGGTTTGCTCGTTGCCGGTTCAGAGAGACGATAGGAGACAATCATGGATCTAAGCCACATCAAACAATTGCTGGATCACTCCGATAACCGGGCCGTCAGTCCCGTTATCGGGGTCATTTTGATGGTTGCAATCACGGTGATTTTGGCCGCCGTCGTCGGGTCGTTCATTCTGGGAGTCGGAAGTGGTATCCAGGCGACACCACAGGCATCGTTTAGCTTTGATTATACGCAACAGACGAACGCTGAAACCGATTCATTGGAGTTGTCGCATGGTGGCGGGGACAAGATCAGTGCGTCAACGATGGCCGCGAGTATTGACGACGCCTACAACAACACAGTCGGTAACACAAATGGTGTAAGCGGTAAGGTCGATATCTTCACGTCTGTCGATCAGGTCGGCGCCGGTGACTCCGATACGATCACCAACACGACCGTTCTGGATAATCCAAGCAATAACGATCTGCTCTTGAATGAGTCAACGGTTCGGATCACATTCGAAGAGACCGACGGATCGAATACCGCAATCCTCGCCAAATGGGACGGTCCCGACGCCTGATTTCTTTCAACTCCATTCCATCGGCCCATCCCGAGTCCTTCTTGCTCGCTCTCGTATGGTCGCATACTGAGTGTTCGTTAGGCGGCCAATCCGACAATTCGAACACGTGTGTCTTTTCCTGAACGGAATGAAGTGACGCGTTCACCCAGTCTACGAGGGCGGGGAACTCGCGCTAGTTTTAGATGGTTGGCATACAAAGTATGTATGGTGGTATCAATGGCCACGGATAAGCCCCACCAGAACCTGGCCATTATCGGTCATGTCGACCACGGGAAGAGCACCCTCGTCGGCAGACTGTTGTACGAAACCGAGAGTGTCCCTGAGCACGTCATCGAGCAGTACCGTGAGGAAGCTGAGGAGAAGGGTAAAGGTGGCTTCGAGTTCGCCTACGTGATGGATAATCTCGCCGAAGAGCGCGAACGGGGATTGACGATCGATATCGCCCATCAGGAGTTCGATACGGGTGAGTATTACTTCACCATCGTCGACTGTCCCGGTCACCGTGATTTCGTGAAGAACATGATCACAGGGGCGAGTCAGGCCGACAACGCCATCCTCGTTGTGGCCGCCGACGATGGTGTCCAACCCCAGACCCAAGAACACGTCTTTCTCGCACGGACCCTCGGTATCGGCGAGCTCATCGTCGCCGTCAACAAGATGGACATGGTCGAGTACGACCAGGATCGCTATCAGGAGGTCGTCGCAGAAGTCGAGGAGCTGTTGAATCAGGTACAATTCCCAACCGAGGACGCGAGTTTCATTCCGACCTCGGCACTCGATGGTGACAATGTTGCCGAACCATCGGAAAACACGCCGTGGTACGATGGACAGACCATCCTTGAGGCATTAAACGACTTACCCGAGCCCGAGCCACCGACGGATGCACCGCTTCGGTTGCCGATCCAGGACGTCTACACGATCGAAGGGGCCGGAACCGTTCCGGTCGGTCGGATTGAGACTGGTCAGATGCGCCCCGGCGATAACGTGAGCTTCCAACCTTCCGACGTCAGCGGCGAGGTTCGTTCCATCGAGATGCACCACGAGGAAGTGGATCTCGCTGAACCCGGTGACAACGTCGGATTCAACGTTCGAGGGCTCGGGGCTGATGATATCCGTCGAGGCGATGTCTGTGGTCCCGCTGAGGATCCGCCGACAGTCGCTGAAACCTTCCAAGCACAGGTGTTCGTCATGCAACATCCCAGCGTCATTACACCGGGATATACACCCGTATTCCACGCTCATACCGCTCAGGTTGCCTGTACGATCGAATCGATCAGCCACAAGATCGATCCATCGAGCGGCGAGGTGACTGAGGAGGACCCTGATTACATCCAAGCTGGCGACGCTGCCGTCGTTACGGTACGTCCCCAAAAGCCCCTCTCGATCGAACCGAGCGACGAGATCCCCGAACTCGGTAGCTTCGCCGTTCGGGACATGGGACAAACTGTCGCGGCCGGACAGGTGATGTCGGTTACCGAGCGGTGACCCCCATCAGCCGTTGGTTTTGGATGTTCCACCCCGGTTGTGGGACCGAGGACCCGTCGAAATCCGTGACGAACGGTGATAGCTAACTGGTAAATGAGTGTGTTGGGGTCCGACGGTCGGAAACGGCAAGCCATTACAGTGGGCGGACTAATTCCTTTCCCTCTTGGAAAAATTCGGTTTCAAACGGTGCTGAGCGTTCGCGCATTCGTTCGAAACACCACTGTCTCGCGGTTTGATCAGCCTCGTGGACCGCACAGTCATAGATCTCAGTCGGGAACAAACGCAACTCTTCGATGGTTCCTGCTGGGTGCACCTCGAAGGTAAACAGGAATCCTCGATCATTCCTGAGGTCACGATCTACGGCGTAGTCGTCGACGAAGTCACCGGTATCGTAGAGAATCGGCGCACCGTCGTACACTTCAATCCCCTGAAAGACATGGGCGCTGTGACCATGGATGACGTCGACACCCTCGTCGATCAGCCACCGACCGAACGTTTCGAACGCCGACGATGGCTCGGTGACCATGTTTGGTCCCCAGTGCAATGATGCAATCAGGAGATCGGGATCATACGTCCATGCCCTCGATAATCCTTTTTGGATGCGTTCGCGCGATCGGTCGTTGTCGACATCGAATTCGATCCGGGCTGTCCCGGGCGACGTTTCGTCGGCGGCATATTCGGGGGTGTTATCGGTGAACGAGATGATTCCGATACGGAGATCCCCAACCGATACGATCGCCGGATCAAGCGCCTGATTGATGGTCCGACCGGCTCCCGCGTGGGCGATGCCCGCCTCATCTAACCAATCGATTGTGTCCTCGAGTGCAACGGTGTCGAAATCCAGAATATGGTTATTAGCGAGTGCACACCCCGCGACATTCCCGGTCTTGAGCGCCGGGAGGGCCCAGTCAGGATCGGCCCGAAAGTGAAACGGACGATTCGTCCGTGTCCACTTCGATCCACGCGTCGAGAGACAACATTCGAGGTTGATGAAGACCCCATCGAGCTTCTGCAGGCGGTCACGGACGTTTCCCCAAACGGCTTCCGGTGGGCGGCGCTGTTGGTACTCGTCGACCTTTCGACCGAGCATTACATCCCCTGTCAATCCGATCCGGACGCGCTCAGTCATCATTCGGAGCTACGGTCGTCAGCTACAAATGTTCGTTCCGACCAACGGATCTCTCGACTGGACGACAACCGATTGAGAATCGATCACCCGTCGATCAGTGTAAGAGTCGTTTGAAGGGGCTTGAACGACGACCTCCGGCATAGTTCTATCTGTGTTCGGTGTCAAAACCGGGATATGGGATTCACTCCATCACCGAACTCACTGGAATGTACGGTCTGTGATGAACCGATCGAGCAAACGGGCTATCTCCCCGCCACCGAACGTGATGAGGGATACGAGCCTATGCCCGACGACGCGGTCTGTGACGCCTGTGGATTCAACAGTATCGGCATGATGGGATGTGCACCGGAACTCGGCGATGTTATCGATCCAGCTGCCGATGACGTACTCTTGTACATCGATACGACCGGTGACGGAATCGAAGTGATCAGCGAAAAGGAGTAACGAGACCACTCACGATCCGCGTTTTTCTGACCCCGCCTTCCTCTGTCCCGAAACTACCACTAGTCGCTCGATCTCATACTCGATTACGTGCTCTAGTACTGACAAAACAATCAACAGGACACTGTAAAATCCAGCAATAATCACTATACGGCGAAAAGGTAAATTCAAATATCACAACCTAATCGACTAGTAATTGTATTGATATTGACACAGTTAAACCGCTCATACGCCGAAAAACTGGCGTTTCAGCGAATCAATAATCATACTGATCATTCGTGGTGGTAGAAATACCCTGTCGCTGTATTGCGGTTTTCTCGATTTTACAGTGCCATCAACAGTTCCCATGGACAGAGTGAGGAAGAACGGTCGTCTCAATGTAGCAACCGGCCTTACATCCGTCCAGTGACGGCCTCGGCACGTGTCAGTCCAACTGCGATGAGGACTAACACCACGGCTACGAGGATGAATACCACACTAATGACATTCACCTCCGGAGTGACACCGTACCGGACCCGTTCCCAGATGTAGATCGGGAGGGTCGTCGTCGCTGTGCTCTTGACGAAGAAAGTGTAGACGAATTCATTGAATGAGACGGTGAAGGCCAACAGCCCGCCGGCAATAATCCCCGGCATGATATTCGGTAGCGTCACCTTTCGGAAGGTACGAAACTCATCCGCACCCAGATCCATCGATGCCTCCTCCAACGTCCGGTCAAACGAGAGAAACACCGACACGATGATCAGCGTTGTAAACGGGATCGTCCGGATTACGTGAGCGATGAAGACGGTGGTGTAGCCGGCGTCTATTTTCGTCATTCCGAAGAAGAAAATGAGGGCCACACCGCCGACGACCAATGGAACGACGATCGGCAGCGTGGCTAGGACCTGAACGAGTCCCTTCCCGGGGAAATCGTAGCGATCGATCGCGTAGGCGATGAGCGTCGCCAGCGCGATACTCACGACCGTCACCGGCAGGCTCACCTGCAAGGAAAGGAAAATCGCGCGGATCGCGGCGTCGTTATTTAGAAACGTACCATACCACTTGAGCGTCAGATACTCCGGTGGGAACGACAGGACGGTCGGGGCGAACGACATGAACACCAACACCACAATCGGGGCCCAGAGATAGAAGAAAAATACGGCCATTAGTCCCCGGCCGATTGTTGCGCCGTATTTCTGTGTGAACCACTCAATTCGCCCGAGTACGGAGCGATCTCCCGAGAGCGATGGAAGCGATTCTGACATCGTCATTCACTCCCCCCGATATTGAAGAGATTACCATCGGCGCGGAATCCACCGATGAGGAGCACGACCATAACGACGGAGACAATCACGCTCAGAGCAGCGCCAAACGGCCAGTTGAACGCGCCGCCGAACTGTTCTTCGATCACGACCCCGATCATGAGGACGTTCGTCCCCCCGAGCAATCGGGGAGTGATGAACGATCCGAACGTGGGGATCGCGACGAGGATCGTTCCGGCAATGATCCCGCCCTTCGTCATCGGCAGGGTCACCGTCAGAAACGTCTTGAGCGGACCGGCGCCGAGATCCTTTGCCGCTTCGATCAGGTCCTCGTTCATATTCGCGAACGATGCATAGAACGGGAGCGTTGCCAACGGGAGCCACACGTAGGTAAACCCGATCAGAACCGCCTGCCAGGTGAAGAGATAGCCGCTTGGGTTCTGGATCAGGTTCAGTACAACGAGCAAGGAGTCGAGTACCCCGCCCTTCTGGAGGATATTGATCCAGGCGTACATCCGGATGATGTAGTTCGTCCAGAACGGGAGGATCACTAACACTAACAGCGCGGAGGTGCGTGCCGAGAACCGGACGATACTGTAGGCTAGCGTATAGCCGATGCCGAGGACGATGGCCGTTGTCTGAACGGTCAACACCGTCGTTCGCCAGATGACATCGAGATACACCGATGTCGTGAACGCCCGGGCATAGTTCTCCAAGGTGAACTGCCCGCCAGGGAAGATATTTGTCTGTTGGGGTGGGCTAAACGAGAGCAGAAATATCGAGACCAGTGGGATGATGAAGAATCCGATCAGAACCACCAGAGGTGGACCGAGCACCAATGCGAGCCGTGCCCGGGGTTTGTCGCGGAGATAACCGAGCACATCGCGGAGGTACCCTCCTCTCAGTTCTCTCGGGGCTTGCTCGGTACGCTCCGCCATCTACACCACCCCGGTCTGTTCGAGTTCGGCGGCCTCGTCATCGCTGGATGTAAACACGTGTGTCTCCGCTTCGTCCCAACTCGCATAGACCGGCTCGCCGATCTGGAAGCGGGCGGAATCCGTATCGACCTGCAACGTTCCCGAATCCGTCTCGATGACGTAACTGACTTCATCTCCCTTGTAGATGCGGTTTCGGATGTGGCCCCGAATCGCGAACCCATCGGTGGCCTGATCGTCGATCTGAATGTGCTCAGCCCGAACACACACGGCGACCGTGTCATCGGGTTGTGGTTCTGTGCCGTCAGTGATGATGGTATCCGACTCAACCGTCAGTTCATCATTACCGACCGCGATCGTCGTCATCGAATCCGAGATCGACCGGACCGTCCCCGGAAGCGTGTTCACATCGCCGATGAAATCCGCGACGAACTGTGACACCGGATTCTCGTAGAGCTCCTCGGCCGTGCCGATCTGCTCGATTTGACCATCATGCAGGAGAACGAGCCGATCGGATACCGACATCGCGACCTCCTGATCGTGTGTGACATACAGGAACGTAATCCCGGTCTCGGACTGGATACGTTGGAGTTCAACCTGCATGTGCTGGCGGAGCTTGCGATCCAGCGAGGCGAGTGGCTCATCGAACAGGACCATCTCGGGTTGGTTGACCAGTGCCCGTGCGAGCGCGACACGCTGTTGTTCGCCGCCACTCAACTGGTTCGGATCACGGTCGTTGTATCCCTCGAGACGGACGATCTCAAGCATCCGATCGATGCGTTCCTCCCGCTCGCTTTTTTTGACCCCGCGGTTTTTGAGGCCGTAGGCGATGTTTTCCTCGACGGTGAGGTGAGGAAAAAGCGCCAGACTTTGGAACACCATATGGACATCGCGCTCAAACGGTGGGACACCGACGATGTTCTCGCCGCTGATATAGATCTCGCCTTCGGTCGGCGTCTCGAATCCAGCGATCATCCGTAGGATAGTCGACTTTCCGCTTCCCGAGGGGCCGAGAATTGAAACGAACTCCCCGTCTTCGACCTCGAAGGATGCGTTGTCGACCGCAACGAGATCTCCGAAGTGTTTACTTACGTTCTCAAGCCGGAGTAGCGGCATACATCCGTTTTGACCAGTATTCCTAATGAAGGTTTAGTGGATTCGGGATCGTCGTTCCGGCGAAAACGGCGCTATTAGTTAGGCAGCTTTTACTTCGGTCCAGATCTGATCATATTTCTCACGGACATCGTCCGGCAACGGTGCGAGGAAGTCAAGGCGGTTACCCCCTTTCTCCTGCCAGTTGACGAACTGGCGTTTCTTTTGGGAAACACCAGCGTCCTTCAAGGCGCTGTCGACGCCGCCGATGGCCGGGAGATATCCCATCGTCGTAAAGAGTTTGATCGCATTGTCCGGATGGGCGGCCCAGTTCATGTAGTACGTGCTTATGATGGGATGGGGTGCGTTCGTCGGAATGATGAATTGGTCGGCAAAGAAGGACGAACCCTCCTTGGGAACCGTCCAGTTGACGTAGGGGGCATCGTTCTGGAAGTGTGCGGAATAGAGCCGTCCCATCGTCTGGGTTCCAACCACAGCGCTCTCGTTGATGAACTGCTGCATGGCCGAGGAGTACTCCTGCCAGTAGGTCTTCACGAGCGGTTTCTGTTGAATCAGTGCCTCCTTGATGTCTTGGAAATCACTCGGGTCGCGCCAGTCCTGGCCGGTGTACCGGGCGCCAATCTGGACCGCAACGTTTGGACGATCCTGAATGATGATCTGCCCCTCGTATGCATCATCCCACAGGACATCCCAGGAGTCAGGGGGGCTGTCGAAGACATTGGTGTTGTATCCAAGTGCCGGATTGACACCACGGCTCTGAGGAAGGGCGTATTGATTCCCCTCGTCATCGGTAAACCACTCTTCGACGAAGCTCATGTAGCGGTCCGGCACGTTCTCCTGGACGTTCGGCATCTCCGAGAGCGGGACCGGTTGGAGAAGGTCGTTTTGGATTGACCGGAACGTGAAGTTGGCCGTGCCGCCGATGTTATCGATGTCGTGGTTGCCGGCTTGGATCTTGCTGTACCACTCCGTCGGCGACGCGTATCCGGAGATGTTGACCGTCTCCAGATCCGGGAAATCCTCGGGGAGTTGTTCTTGGGCGTACTCCGCGAAGCCGTCGTACCAGTTCCAGTTGTTGAACGTCGATTCGTAGTTCTGTGGGTTCTCGAAGTCTTCCTGTGTGAGATCTGTCGGTTTACTAGGCCCACCACCACCGCCACCCACGCCGCCGCCGGCGCAACCAGCGATGGCGGACGCCAGTGCTGCTCCAGACGTCTTCAGGACCGTTCGTCTGTCGATATCCTCAAGCGACATATGACCCCTCTATGAGGACCTTCACAATAATTCTTAACCACAATTAGGGATGGTTAACGCCTCCTACCCCCTAGAACGACCTAATTCGGTTTTCGATACTATGACTACGATGTCACCAGTTGTTACTCTGCCGTCGGTTTCCAGGTATTCTGATCGAGTCGGACGAGGTCGTAAAATTCCAGCACCCGCAAGAGCCCGACCAACTCCTCGCCCGTGAGATCAAGCGAAAACGAGTCCGGAAGCGAGTCCGCGATTTGGCTTCGAGTGGCGCCGTCGAGCCGTTCGACCGTCTCGATGATCATCGCAAAGTCGCGAACAAGTTGATCCATTTCTTCGTGTTTTTGTTCGCTTGGTGAGAGAATATCGACTATTTCTTCGTAATCTCCCGTCATTTCGACATTTATATCAACTGAATCGAAATTTTTGCTTTTATTGTCTGTCATATGGAGTTATATATCTTATTTTTATTTTTATTTTGCGGTTTTGAGAGACACTTTCTTGATACTCTTAAATTGGTTTGTTTGAGTGAATTTGGGATCGATATCGGACGCATTGTTCGGTCAGCAGGTCGATCGGCGACTAACCATCCTGTCAGCTTGCTGGAACTCCGTCGTTTTCCCCCGACTATTAGTGTGTCTCTGTCGGGCATGTAGTATGGACGAACGGATGGCAACGGTTCAACAAACGATCGTCTCTTCCTCGACGCCGTCTGAGGTATTTCAGGAGCTCCCGTGGGAACGTCGACGGGAGGTGTTCTTTTCGCTGCCGGAGACGGCCCGCGAGCGGCTGATCGGTGATCTCGAGCCCACACAGCTCCGGGCATTCGTCCGACGGCTTGATCCGGATGAGGCGACGGATGCGCTCGGATATGCCACCGAAGAGATCCGCGAGACGGTGTTGGCAGATCTCGATAGCGATCGGCGTGAGAAGATCGATTACCTGCTGTCGTTCAATCCCGAGAGCGCCGCCGGCTTGATGGATTTAGATTATGTCACGATCGGTGCCAAAGCCCATGTTTCGGATGTCGCCGAGCGGGTCCAACGCTTTGAGGAGCGGACAGGCCGTGTACCGACGATCCTGATCACTGAGGACGGGAACTTACTGGGGGAACTCCCGGGCGTGACACTCTCGTTGGCCGATGGCGATGTCGGAGCAATTACCGATCATGTTCAGGAGGTCCCACAGGTTCGGTATGATCGCGACGATTCAGAGGTACTAGCACTACTTCTGGGGTTTAGACTGGAGCCGAGAGAATCTGGAGTGACGCGT
>JBDGPX010000068.1:0-19105 GCA_042219475.1 Halobacteriales archaeon | reverse complement strand
GCTCACTCACCGATCTTCGGAGAAGTTGCCAACTGGAGTGTGCAAGGAGAGATGTCACTTGAGATAGCCGAGTTCCCTGAGCTGATCGGCGATTTCCTCGAATTCGGCTTCGGTGAGTTCCCCTTCCCGCTGGTGTTGGATGACGATACTGCGCAGGAGAAACCGGACGAGATCGCTCACGCTCTGGAAGCTCGTGTCCTCGATGGTCCCCTCGACCCGTTCGGCGAGATCCTTCGGAATCGAGACGGTGGTGTATTCGGTCATACCCGCACAAGACCCGACCGACCGATAGGCGTAACGGTCCCGGTGGGCCGATAGGCATAACGGTCCCGGTGGGTGAGTTTTTTGCCGTCGGCGATCGAACGCCCGCCCAATGGGAGTCCGGCCACCGCAGCAGGATTCGGATGAGCCCGAGCTGATCGAGTTCGGGATCGCGGCGTTGGACGGACGCCTCGAGCGCGCCGAGATCGAATTCCCCGCCGGTCGGCGTGAGATCGAACGCGCCCTTGGCAACGTTTGCGTGCCGTATGACGCCAACGGCAATGAGATCCCGCTCTCGGAGGCACTCGAGGAACTCGACCAACAGCGCTTTGACTCCGAACAGGATCTCCTCAATGCCCTCCATCCCGTCTTCGAACGGTATCGAGCCCAATCAGCGTCGGGAATCATCGCCTCGATCAAATCCTTCCTCCCGTTTTGAGGCCCGTCAATCGAACCAGCGGAGCTGCTCGCGATGGAGTGCGAGGATCATATCCGAGAGGATTCCGAAGATCAACAGTTGGACGCCAAACAGCACCGCGAACACCGCGATAATCGCCAGCAGCTCGTGGGACTGATTTTGCGTGAGCCACTCGACGACCACGAACAGCCCGACGGCCCCGCCGATACTGCCGATGATAACGCCGAAGGCGCCGAAATAGAACAGCGGATTGCTCGTTTTGGCCAGCCGATAGAGCGTCAACAGAATCACGCCGCCATCCCGAAACGGCCGGAGGTTCGTCTCCGACCCGCCGGGTCGTGCCTCATACCGGATAGGGACGATCTCGGTCGTGATGTCGTTTTTGACACACTCGACGGCGAGCTCCGTTTCGATGCCAAAACCCTGGGCGGTGAAGCGAAATTGCTCGATCGACTCCAGCGTGAACGCTCGATAGCCACTGAGGATGTCCTTGAAATCCCGCCCGTGGATCCGTCTGAAGGCGGCGTTGATCAACCGGTTGCCGATCCGATTGAGTCCTGACATCGCGTCGGGAGCCATATCGGCAAACCGGTTACCGATGACGTGATCAGATCGGCCCGCATACAACGGTTCGAGTATCTTTTCGGCGTCCTCCGGGCGGTACGTGCCGTCTCCATCGACCAACAGAACGTACGACGCGGTGATCTCTCGTAAGGCCTCCCGGACTGCCTGGCCCTTTCCCGATCCCGTTTGTCGGATCACATCCGCCCCGTGTTCGGCGGCGATTTCGCGGGTGCCGTCATTCGAGTCGCCATCGATCACGAGGATGTCCTTGAACCCTTCCGATCGAAACCGATCGATAACGTCGCCGATGGTCTCGGCTTCGTTGAGTGTCGGAATGAGGACACAGACATCCCCGTGATCGGTCATTAGGAGGTAGTCACTGTAGCGGGTACTAAACCCTTTATTCTGATCGGAGCATAGGTCAGCCGACCCGTTGGCTTAACCGATCGACCGTCAGTTGAGTACTGTCCTGACGGCATCCGCCATGGCATTGACCCGGCTACCGTGTTCGTACTCGGTACGGATCCCGTTGGTCACGTAGGCGAACCCGATGTCCGCTTCGGGATCACCCCATCCGACGATGCTGCCCAACCCGCCGTGGCCGAACACCCGCCGGGGGCTGATACTTCCGTACTTATCCCAGGCTGTCCCGGCGAGCTCGACGCCGAGACCGTACCGCCGGGGGATACCGAGTGTACCGTCGCGATCGACGGCGATCTGCTCGGTTCTGAGTGCCCGTGCGGCATCCGTACTCAGGATTCGCGTGTCATCGAGGATCCCGTCGTTGGCCAGGCAGGCATAAAAACGGGCCATGTCCCGGGCGGTCCCGATTCCGGTCGCAGCCGGGATGACAGCTCGCTGGATCGTCGGCCTGTTAAATAACGTGGCGGCCTCTTCGTTGTCCGAGTCCTCAAGTCCAACGCCGGGTTCACGACAGCGGTCGAACGCCTCGAATCCGACGAGTGTCGCGACCGTGTCGGGATCGGCATCACCGAGACCGATCGTGGTGTCCGCCATACCTAGTGGCTCGAAGATGTTCTTCCGGGCGTGTTCGTCGATCGGCGTCCCGCTGACCCGACGGACGAGTTCCCCGACCAGCCAGCCGTAGTTGAGGGCATGATAGGCGGCGGTCGTCCCCGGCTCGAAATCGAGCTCCGCCCGCTCCATCGCCGTGACAGCCGTCGACCAGTCGGTCCACTGAGCGGGATCGTCGTCGATCGGACCGGTCGGCAGCCCTGACTGATGACTGAGCACGTGGCGGACGGTGACGGCCGCTTTCGGCGAATCTGCGGGCGCGAACTCCGGCCAATGGTCGATGACACGATCGTCATACTCCATCGCGTTGTCGTCGACGAGTTGATGAAGACAGACGCCGGCGTAGGGCTTCGTACAAGAAAACAACACGTGTCGCTGGGCTGGCGTCGTTGATTCGCCGTCCGGTCGGTTCGTCCCGCCGGCGTAGTTGATCAGTTGTTCGCCGTCGGCGTACACCGTTAACTGTGCTCCGTGGTGGACGCCGGCATCCAGCTGTCGATCGAACAGGGCCCGCAATCGATCGAGGGTGGCGTCCGGGATGGTGGCCATAACAGCCTTGATACGTCCGTGGACAAAATTCTCCGGTCGGCTCGCCGACTCGATACGCCTTTACCGACCGCGTCCTCGCAACCGATAATGACCCGCCCGCTCGTGTTGGACATCGACGGGACTCTGAGCGGCCCGGATCGAGCGATCGAGGGCCGTGTCTTCGATCGGCTCCGGTCATGGCCCGAGCCGATCGTCGTCGCGACCGGGAAGGCATTCCCGTATCCGATTGCCCTCTGTCAGTTCATCGGTCTCCCACCACGGGCGGTTGCCGAGAACGGTGGCGTCGTATTTGCCGAAGATACCGTTGTCTTCAACGGCGATCCCGAGGCTGCTGCCCGAGTGAAGGACGACCTCGAATCGACCGGATACGATCTCGGTTGGGGTGCGGGTGATCTGGTGAACCGGTGGCGGGAAACGGAACTGGCGATCAGCCGGGAGGTCCCCCGCGATCCGATCGATCGGAGCGCTGACCGACACGGCCTGGAGGTGATCGATTCGGGATTCGCTTATCACGTCAAACCGCCCGATGTCGATAAAGGCGTTGGGTTGACTACCATTGCGGAGTTGCTCGATCTCGATCCGTCAGCCTTCGTCGCTGTCGGCGATTCCGAGAACGACGTCGCGACCTTCGAGACCGCGGGTGTCGGGTTTGCCGTTGCCAACGCCGATGATCGAGCATGCCAGGCGGCCGATTACATTACTGACGGGGCGTATGCTGACGGACTGTTCGAGGCGTTGGACGCTGTCGAATCTCAGTCACTCTGACCGGCCGATCGGATTCACTTTTCCATCTTTAGTCAGCGAGGGAATCCGGGCCTGCAGGCCGGGGGGGGGGAATCGCGTACAGTTGATTGATGTGTCGACTCACACCAATCGTTATTGGCTTCCGGAAGTTAGGCTGATCGTCGTCGCGAGATGGGAACGAACCCCGTTCCTGTCGCTGATTGTGGCGGTTGAGTGAGGACCAATACGTCCCGGGCGGGCGCACGTCTCGTCGGGGACGAGTGCCAGTCACCGCATTCCGAAGTCGGGGGCGAATGACACGGGAATCCGGTGTGGAGTTCGGTGGCGCGGGAAGTCCCACTGGGATGTGTACCGTGCTTCAAGCGGGGGGCCACCGACAAGTCCCGTCGTTCACCGCGGGGCAGGTGACAGTAGACGACGGCCCTCACTCACTCCCAACGGCATCGACGGGATTGACTGTGGCTCACTTAGGCGTCGGCGATCGGTTTGTACGATCCGTTGATATCCCATTCGTGCAGGCAGAACGGATCTCCGCTGACCCGTTCACCGTCGCGTTCGAGAATCGCCCACTCGCCGTCTTCCCAGACATCCTCACGGCCACAGTGGATACATTTCCGTCGGTCCGGCGGGATCAGCTCGACTTCCGACATGCGCGACAGTAGACGACTCTCTGACTTAAATAACACCACTTCTCGGCCGTCCGCGTGGGAACTTTACCAGTGGGGATCCGATGGGCGAATATGAATCGACGTGGCCTGCTCGCTGCTGTGGGGGGCCTCGTTTCGGCCGGGCTCGGTGGCTGTGTGAGCGGTATCGGTGGTGGTGATGATACTAACGGGAATACGCCGACGGTTGCCTCACCATCGGCCGACATATCACTGTCGAGCTCTGCGTTCGACGACGGTGCGTCGATCCCGACGAAATATACATGTGATGGTGCGGACGTATCGCCTCCACTGTCGATCGACGGCGTTCCCGATGGCACCCAGTCGCTCGCGATGATTGTCGATGATCCGGATGCGCCTTCCGGCACGTTCACACACTGGCTGTTGTGGGACATTCCGCCCGACACACGATCGGTTCCTGAGGCGATCGATCGGTCCGAGACCGTTGCCAGGCTCGATGGTGCAACACAGGGCCAAAATGACTTTGACGCGCTCGGTTATCGTGGTCCCTGTCCACCACAGGATGACGATGCCCACACGTATCGGTTCATCCTCCAGGCTCTCGAAGGTTCGCTTGCCCTCGAAGCTGGCGCCGACCGGGATGCATTCGATGATGCGATGCCGGAGACCGTGCTTGCCCGGACGGTGCTCACCGGGACGTATGATCGGTGAGTTTCAGGACCGACTTCGTCGTGACCGCATAGCTGTTCCCATACTTCTGGTAAATCGTTCACTTCCGGGCTATGAATACGATATCTAATTGACAGTTGTAGTATTTCTCTTGTCTCATGATAACATTCAACACGATACAGCAAGAACGAATAACTATGCTCCCACAGGACCCCTTCGATCCGGATCGGACCTACATCGAGTGTCGGGAATGTGGCCATCGGGAGATGGCGACCGATCGACCGGCTTCGTGCCCGGAGTGTGCCTCCGAAACAGTTCAAAACTTGGCTATCCCTCGCGAATGACCAACCGCAAATCATCCAGTAGATAACTCTCTATGCGTCGTTCACGGGGGTAGGGGAATCGGCGTCAGTTATCCAGGGAGGCCGTTGGCTCGTCGATGGACTGTTTCACGGAGATTACGCCTTTTCCTACCGCTAAAGCTGGCGTGTCTCCGAACTGTCCCGCTGTGATAATCACGCTTATGCGCGTAGTCCACGAACGTCTTGTCTATGAGTTTGGATGTCGAAATGCCCGATCCGCCGGAACTCAATGCGGTCGATCCGAATGAATACGACGATACTGAAGTGGTCGGCGACACCGACTACCGACGGGATGAATTAGAGACATTCCTCAACGACGGGGCGTGGCTTGAAGCATGGGATCAATGGACCGCACACACCGAACTGACTGAAGACGAGTGGACGATCGTGCAGGATCTCGGGCTGATAGACCGATTCGATTTCTTCTGGGATTCGTTTGCCGAGCGTGTCGGATATCACGCCCCAGGAATTCCGGAGGATTGGCAAGAACGCGACCTCCATCCCTCGCTCGATACATGGGAGGTCGCTTCCAGTATTAACGCCTCTCTCACCGAATTAGGCCAAATCGTCTGTGACGTGCTGAAGGATGAGTACATCGATTGGGAATCGGACTACGAAGCGCCGGATGATCTCCCTGATTTCTGAGAAACGGATCTAGCTCCTTCATCCGGATTCCCGTTCTCGCCAGATTCCCATTCGACATCACTTGTGTGATCGGCTCGGGATCGGTCGCGGTGACGGAAGTCGTTGCTGTCACCGTGTTCTGAGAGTGGATTCATGGGATCACCGGCCGACCGATCGGAACTGATGACGTCGAGCCCGACCCGATCACCTGACGATCCATCAATGAACACCTAATTAGCGCTATCAGAACCCTGTTCCGGAGGTCGATAAGGGTAAACCGTCCGCTCCGCAAAAGCCGGTGATGACCGAGCAGGTCACCGAGGATCCCGGCCGTATCCATCTCGTTGGGACGGCACACGTCTCCAGTGATAGCGTCGAGGAGGTCAAGCAGGTGATCGAAGACGAACAGCCTGACGTCGTCGCCGTCGAACTCGATGAGGGTCGCTATCGTCAACTCAAGGGTCATGATCCGGAGGAACTCGACGCGACGGACTTGCTGCGCGGGAACACGATCTTTCAATTTCTCGCGTACTGGTTGCTCTCCTACGTCCAAGCACGGTTGGGCGACCGTTTCGATATCGAGCCCGGCGCGGACATGCTGGCGGCCGTTGAAACCGCCGAGGCCAACGAGATCGACGTCGCGTTGGTCGATCGGGATATCCAGACCACCATCCAGCGGTTCTGGAAGCGATTGACGTTCCGTGAGAAGCTGAGCCTGCTCTGGCAGCTCACCCTTGCGATGGCCGGTTTCGGAGGCGAGGACGAGGCCGAGATCAGCATGGAAGAGTTGACCGACACCGACGTTGTAACCGCGATGATGGAGGAGTTCCGTGCGTTCAGTCCGGGCGGTGCCGAGGCGTTGATCGATGAACGGGATGCCTTCATCACCCACCGACTCATCGCCCTTCGGGAGGCCGGCCACACCGTCGTCGCCGTCGTCGGCGCCGGCCACATGGAGGGGATCGAGCGCTACCTCGCGGAGCCGACGGCGCTCCCACCGCTCGACTCGCTGACCGGGACCGACACAGGACGGCGCTTTTCGGTGTTCAAGCTGTTCGGCTACCTCGTCGCGATCGGCTTTCTGACCTTCTTCGGGTTGCTGGCGATGGCGGGGGTCGGAAATCTATTCCTGCTGAAGGTCTTCGCCGCGTGGTTTCTCTTCAACGGCGTCTTCGCCTTCGGGCTTGCCCGCCTGGCGGGGGCTCACTGGACGAGCGCGTCGGTCGGCGGGTTGGTCGCGTGGTTGACGAGTGTCAACCCACTGTTGGCCCCTGGGTGGTTCGCCGGGTATGTCGAATTGCGGCATCTCAGCGTCTCGGTCGGTGACATCAGTGATCTCAACGAGATCCTCGCCGATGAGGAGAGCCCGATTCGTGAGCTCTTCTCGCGGATGCTCTCGGTGCCGCTCTTCCGATTGATCGCGATCGTGGCACTGACCAACGTCGGCAGTTTCATCGCCAGTATGCTGTTTCCGATCGTCGTCATCCCGTGGCTAGCACCGGAGATCGGCGGGATCGATGGACTGACGCAACTGATGATCGAGGGGGCCCATAACAGCGCCCGGCTCATTCTCGGAGCGATCGGATGAGTCGTCTCACGTTCAGTCGTCGGGAACTCCGGGACCTCCTCGCCGCCTGGATCGCGTTGGGGCTTGCGTTTGCCTTTTTTCTGGACCGGTCCTTGGCCATCGGATTACTTCGAACGCCGACCGAGGCGACTGTAGTGGCGCTTGCCGGAATGTTGATCAAGAGCCTGCTGACCGTCGGAATCGGGTTTTTGTTACACGAGCTTGCACACAAGATCGTCGCGATTCGGTACGGTCAGACGGCGGCCTTTCGAGCGGACTACGGCATGTTGGGGATCGCCATTGCCGCGGGACTGGCGGGTTTTCTGTTCGCTGCTCCCGGTGCTGTCCATCACCGTGGACATATCACTCCACGGGAGAACGGTCTGATCGCACTGGCCGGACCGATCGTGAATCTGTTGCTGGCGGCGGTCTTTTTTCCCTTCGTGTTTCTCGGCGGCACAGTCGGGGAGATCGGTAACCTCGGAGTGACGATCAATCTCTTTCTCGCCGCATTCAACATGTTGCCCTTCGGACCGCTCGATGGCCGGAAGGTCCTCGATTGGAACCGGCTCGTCTTCGCAGCGATCTTCGTTCCCAGCGTCGCCCTGGTGGCGTTGGTGTTCCTTGGGTGATCTAGCCCCTGGAAACGGTGGGCTTTTGCTCTCGCTCGACGCGCGTGAATGCATGGCCGAGGATGCGGATGCGAACGCCGAGCAAACCGGACTGACCTATGCTGATGTGGGCGTCGATATCGACGCGAGCGAGGCGGCGACGGCGGCCTTGGCCGGCGCGCTCGGCGGCTTGGACACCTCGGAGTATGCTGGGCTGATCGACATCGGCGATCGGTTCCTGGCACTCGCGACCGATGGGGTGGGCACGAAACTCCTGGTCGCCGAGGCGATTGGCGATTACTCGACGGTCGGGATCGACTGTATCGCGATGAACGCCAACGACATGATCGCGATGGGAGTCCGACCCGTTGCGTTCGTGGATTATCTCGCCGTCGATGTCCCTGATGACTCGATGGCCGAAGCGATCGGTGAGGGACTCGCGGCAGGTGCTGAGGCGGCCGGACTCGCGCTGGTCGGCGGTGAAACCGCCGTCATGCCGGAGGTGATCAACGGCTTGGATCTCGCCGGTGCGTGTGCGGGGCTTGCCCCGAAGGATGCGCTTTTCGAGGGGGCAGCCCAGCCGGGCGATGTCATCGTCGGATGGCCTTCAAGCGGGGTTCACTCCAACGGCCTGACCCTGGCTCGGGAGGCGGTCACACGACAACACGACTACACCGATCCGTTTCCCCATGATCCAGACCGGACAATCGGGGAGGTCCTCTTGGAACCGACCCGTCTGTATACCGATCTGCTGAGTCCCATGCGCGATCACGACGTTCGGGCGGCCGCCCACGTTACCGGTGGCGGCTGGACCAATCTCGAACGGCTCGCCGACGAGGACCGTCGATATGAGATCACGGCCCCGTTTTCCCCCCAACCGATCTTCGAATTCGTCCAGACCGAAGGGAACGTCAGCGCTGTCGAGATGCATCGGACCTTCAATATGGGCACCGGGTTCGTCGCGGTAGCGGATCCGACAAACGCTGACGCATTGGCGACGGCCACCGACGGACGGATCATCGGGGAGGTCACCTCTGGTGATGCGGTAGCGATCCGGGGGCTTGAACTCTGAGTGTGAACGTACCAGTGACGACGGGACCCGTCTGTTTTGGGATCGCGTGTCAGGAGACGTGGGCAGCGAGATCGGCCTCGGTGATGATCCCGATCGTCGAACCCTCTTCGGTCACCATGACTGCCTTGTAGTGTTCGAGGAGATTGCCGATCTCGTCGAGTGTTGCGCTTGGCCCGACCGTCGGGAAACTCTCGGACATGACCTCCCGGACCGGGAGTTCGCCGACCGATTCGTTCTCCTCGCGCGCGCTCACGACATCACTATCGGAGATGCTGCCGACCGGGACGCCGTTTTGGATCACTGGGAGTTGGGAGTAACCAGCGTCCTGCATCCGCTCGACGGCCAGACTGACGTCGTCCTCGGGGCCGACCGTCACGAGATCCTCGTGCATCAGGTCTTCGGCCCGAACTACACTCCCGGCCGAATCCTCGAGCGCGTTGACGATCCGGCGTAACGTCGAGAGCCGAGGATCGACATCACCACCCTCGATTCGGGCGATCAACGGTTGTGAGACGTCGGCTCGATCGGCCAACTCACTCTGGGTGAGTCCCAACTCGTTTCGTCGCTGCCGGAGGTCCTCCGGTGTCGGCAATTCCATACGCCGGATAACTATGGGTTATCATATAAGCGTTCTGTCGACTACCCACCGTTTCCGATCGTCGACTTTCGCTGTCCTCACTCGGGGGTGCGTTCGCTCGAGAATTCGATCTCCTCGTCCTCCTCGTATTCGACCGTATCGATGACCTCGAGCGGGACGTCCCGGAGGGCGCCACCGACCTCGCTTTTAGCGATCCGAGCGGCGTGTTCCTCGCTCTCGGCGTTGAACACCTTCATCTCGAGCATGAGGCCGATCAATGCGGTGCTGGCGGCGATGAACGAGGCGTCGAGGGGTTCCCCACAGGCCGGACAATCGGTGATCCCCACTTCGACTTCGACGTAATCGAGATCAGCGTCGTTGAGCCGTTTGCCGGCCTCGCTGACCGCAACACCGATCGCATCGTCGCTCGTCTCGACATCCCGCACCAACCACGCGGCCTCCATGACGACGAGGTAATTGCTCATAGCTATCCACTCGGGTTGAACCATCTCGTGTCTTATGATATCGGCTGCCGAGTTCACCCCTGATTTGCGCATGAGATGTGCATGCGAGCTACCGGATCGCTATAACTTATGAGTAGCAACGAGGATGGTGACCGCTCGTCACCAGTCAGTGACGGTCATGGCCCATTTCTGTGGTTTCCATAAGGACATATCTATAATCGACTGCAAGCGGCCGGTTTTATCTAGACTGATAAATCATAAAGAATGGTTTTTGAGAGCAACCCTTAAATACGTTGATGAGGGAGCGGACTGGTACCGCCGATGAAAGTTCAGTTCGTCCGTGCCGTGCTGTTCGTACTGTATCAGCTCAGCGTTATCATTGGCATCGTCATGATGCCGATTGCACTACTCGCCCGCCAGAGCGGTGTTGTCCTTCCGATCCACCGGATCGTCGGCCGTCTTGAGGCCGCCTACGAACAGCTCGAGCCATCCAATCCCGCCTGACCGTCACGGATTCGATCGCTGATATTTTCTGCGTCCCACGTCCGGAGCCGAACGTATCGCCAGTATGCTCCGATCGCACCGATCTTCGATCGACGGGGTGTGTTTATCACCACGGCCCGGAATAAGCGGGGTATGCCGCCACAGATCACCTCGATCGAGACCTTCGAGTTCGGCTATCCGATCGAGGACGTCGGCACCGACGATAATGGATTCAATCTGGTGTATGATCCCGGTACGACGACGACACGGAAGCTGTTCGCGATCCGGATCGACACCGACGCTGGTGTCACCGGGGAGTATATCGGCGGTAACTCTCCGGGTGCCGCCCAAATCAACACGTTCGCCGAGTATCTGATCGGTAAGAATCCGCTTGATCGCGAGCGACACTGGAGCGAGATCAAACGGGGGCTCCGGAAGTACGATCGCATGGGGATCGGCCCGATCGACATCGCCCTGTGGGATCTGGCAGGCAAGTACCACGATGCCTCGATCAGCGAGCTGTTGGGGTCCTACCGGGATCGGCTCCCCGCCTACGCGTCGACATACCACGCCGACGATAACGGCGGACTCGACTCACCGGCGGCTTACGCCGACTTCGCCGGCGAATGTCTCGACATGGGATACGGTGGATTCAAGATCCATGGTTGGGGCGGCAGCGATGCCGCCAGGGACATCGACCGGGAGATCGAGACCGTCCGGGCGGTCGGCCAACGGGTCGGTGATGAGATGGATCTCATGCTCGATCCTGCCTGTGAGTACGAAACGTTCGCCGATGCCCTCCATGTCGGTCGTGCCTGTGACGAACAGTCGTTCTACTGGTACGAAGATCCCTATCGGGACGGGGGCATTTCACAACATAGCCACCGCAAACTCCGCCAGCAGCTCACGACCCCGCTACTCCAGACCGAACACGTCCGTGGCTTAGAACCCTTTACGGATTTCATCGCCGCCGAGGCCACGGATCTCGTCCGGGGCGATCCGGAGTACGACGGCGGGATTACCGGCGCGATGAAACGTGCTCGCATCGCCGAGGGATTCGGCCTTGATGTCGAGTTTCATGCCCCCGGACCGGCCCAACGCCACTGCATCGCCGCCACCCGGAATACGAACTACTACGAACTCGCGCTCGTCCATCCGGACTGCCAGAATACGCCACCGCCCGTCTATACCGGTGCGTACTCAGATGATATCGATACGATCGATGCCGACGGGACGGTCCCGGTACCCGACGGTCCGGGCCTCGGGGTCGACTACGACTGGGAATACATCGAGGGCCAACGGACTGGAACGATCTACACCTACGAGTGAGTCAGCCCCGTCGATAGAGACTGGTTCGCTCTCGGCGTGAATAACGGGGCGTCTTTTCGACGAAAGATAGAGGGTTTATGTGACGTGAGCGGATAGATACCACCAATGCGACACTTGCCGAGAGATTCTGATTTCTCAGCGAACCGTGAAACGTTCGGCGACCGATCCGACTCCACAAACCCATACGAACCCGAACTCGGTCGTATGCCAGAGAACCAATTCTCGAAAGAGGACCTCGAAGGCGTCAACAAGACCGGTACGACGACTGTCGGGATCACGACTACCGATGGTGTGGTGATGGCGACGGACATGCGCGCCAGCCTCGGCGGCCGGTTCATCTCGAACAAGGACGTCCAGAAGGTCGAGCAGATCCACCCCCGTGCGGCGTTGACTATGGCCGGATCCGTCGGCGGTGCCCAGTCGTTCATCCGGTCGCTCCGTGTCGAGGCCAATCTCTATGAGACCCGGCGGGGCAAGGAGATGACCATGCAGGCCCTGTCGACGCTTGCCGGGAACTTCCTGCGGGGCGGGCCGTTTTTCCTCGTCTCGCCGATCCTCGGTGGTGTCGACGACGAGGGACAGCACGTCTTCAGCCTCGATCCCGCTGGTGGTGTCATGTCCGATGATTACACCGCTACCGGCAGCGGAATGCAACTCGCCTACGGTGTGCTCGAACGGGATTACACCGACGACCTGACCAACGACGAGGCGACCTCCTTGGCGGCCCGAGCGGTCAAAAGCGCCGTCGAGCGCGATACCGCCAGTGGTGACGGCATCTATCTCGCCGAAATCACCAGCGACGGTGTGGATATTCACGGCCACAAGGACTTCGACGACGTGCTCTAATCCCGGTTCATCCGATCGGGCGAGAGGCGTTCTGCTTTCTTTTCACTGATCGAGCCAATCGACGAGCGTTCCCTCAAAGAGCGTATCCGCCTGCCTGTCGATGTATTCTTGTTGCATGCGGGTGATCGCGGTGTCGATCGAATAACCATCGGCGACGTGCTGGCTCACCCGGCGGTGTTTCCATCGTGCCGGTGTCGTCCCACGGCGGACCCGTCGACGAAGCGGACCGAGAACCCGGCCGACCTCTCCATCGGAAAGTCCGTGGCCCCGCAAGCCATCGGCGGCCACCCGCAGGATGTCCTCGATGATCTCGGCGCTGTCGGTACACCGGTGTGCTTCGCGATCGATCCACCCGAATGTGGCGTTCAGTCCATCCCGAACTGCCGCGTAGAAGTTCTCCCGTGCCTGTTCCCAATCGAGCGTTCGGACCGGATGTTCCGTCGTCACCATCCCGACGAGGGCGCCCGCGAACGCGGCCTGGAAGGCCAGAGTATCCCGAACGGTCGGTTGAGCGGGAATCGGTCGGAACTCGATGCGTGCGTGGGCCGCCGATCGACGCTGTCCCTCGAACACTGGTCGAACCCACCGCCAGTAACTGCCGTGTTTCATTCGGAAGTGGGCGAACTCATCGTCGAACCGGCTGCCTGCTTCGACCGGCATCGGGACGATCGTCTCGTCCTCGACGACGCGATCGACGGCCTCCCAGGCGCTTTCGAGATCACGCGGGAACCGGACCTTTCGGTGATCGTCGGTGTTCATCACCGATTCGAAGACATCGACACGGTGTTCCATGTGGGCACTGGCGAGGACCGTTTGGGCGGTCACATCGTCGTCATAGAGGTCGGGTGGAAAGAACGGTGAATTGACGCCGAGCGCGAGCAACGGCCCCGCGATTCGGAGTGCGTATTCGAAATACGTCGGGAGTTCGATCGCCTGTGGCACCTGGTAATGTGGCTGGAGGGAGGTGATCAGGCTCTCGGGCATGATGGTATCGGCCTGGAGGGAGACGTTCGGTGTGTCGATCTCCATCCCCGCCGATGTCTCGGAGTTGGCCATTGCGTGATACCGAACCGCGTCGCTCA
The DNA here is from genome assembly GCA_042219475.1 of Halobacteriales archaeon. GTDB lineage: Archaea > Halobacteriota > Halobacteria > Halobacteriales > Hikarchaeaceae > Chewarchaeum. Next base: position 5,222 of record JBDGPX010000068.1, on the reverse strand, counting down.
TGTTGGTCGCGATGCGGATCCCGTCTTTCTCGACGCTATCGGTCAGATAGTCCTTGGCACTTTCGCCCGTCGGGGGGACCGTCCACAGGCCGTCGCTGATGAGGGCCATCCCTTCGGCTGCAGTCCGGTCGCGGGCGGCCGACAACCGGGCCCGAACTTCGGCGGCTTGGGCCTTGATCCCGTACTCGTTGAACGGCTGGGGGGTCGTGCTCATCTCGGCGTTATGGAGGCCGAGCTCCTTCTCGAAGCCGATCAGCGTGAGCAATCGCCGTGGCACTCGCTTGAGTGCGCCGGTCTCGGGGTTGGCGGCATAGAATTCATACTCCAACCCCACGCTGCCTTGAGCATTGTCGAAGGCGCCATCCCCCAGTTCGGTCTTGATGAAATCGGCTTCTTCCTCGACGGCCGACTCGAACGTCTCCCGGTCCACGGCTAGTGCTGCATCGACCGCGGCGGCCAGATCATCATCCATGTCCGCCATGGACGGCCTAACCGGGCTCAAGCCCTTGAAACCGAGGATCTATCCAGTCTACGGTGGCTCCGTCCGTATCGGTCGCCGTTCTGTCGGGGCGTTTATGCGCCGGCCGCTAATACCCCGGCGTAATGGACTTCGCGGAGTTCGCTGACCGTGCAGCCGAGATCGAGGCCGAGACGGCCGATCTCGAGATCGTCGACATGGTTGCAGACGCTCTACAAGCCGCGACTGATGACCTCCCGATCGTCGCCCGCTTCCTCCAGGGACGGGTGTTTCCAGCCTGGGACTCAACGACGCTCGATATCGGACCGAATCTACTCTATACGGCCATTGCTCGGGCTGCCGGACCGAACGTCGATCCTGCCGATGTCGAAGATCGGCTCGCCGAGATCGGCGAGATCGGCGAGGTCGCAGCGAGCTACGAGCTGAGCGGCCAGCAAGGGCTCGGGGCCTTTGGCGCGGACACCGGTGAACGAACGCTGACGGTCGCGGCCGTCTATGATGACCTCAAAGCGCTTGCGGCCGCCGAGGGGGCTGGCAGCCAGGAGCAGAAACTCGATATCCTTTTTGGGCTCCTCAATCGTTGTTCCTCCCGGGAAGCCCGTTATCTCGTGCGACTCGTTCTTTCGGAGATGCGCATCGGCGTCGGCGAGGGCACGATCCGGGACGCGATCGCTGCCGCCTTCGATATCGGTGTCGACCATGTCGAACACGCGCTTCAGGTGTCGAACGATTACGGGGAAGTCGCACTCACCGCCCGCGATGAGGGTGTCGATGGGCTGGCTGCAGTACGTTTAGAGATCGGCCGGCCGATCCAGTCGATGCTCGCCCAAACCGGGACCGTCACCGACGCACTCGAGGCCTGGGAAACTGTCGCCGTTCAGTGGAAATACGACGGGGCCCGTGTGCAGGTCCATTACGACGGCACGACGGTCGCCGTCTTCTCGCGGAACATGGAGGAGGTCACGGGTGCCCTTCCGGAGGTCGTCGAGTTCGTCGAGGCCGCGATCGATATCCCCGTTATCCTCGATGGGGAGGTCGTGGCTGTCGATGCGGATGGATCGCCGCTACCGTTTCAGGAGGTCCTGCGTCGCTTTCGACGGAAACACGATATCGAACGCGCTCGGGAGGATGTCGAACTCCGTCCGTATTTCTTCGATTGTCTGCACGCCGACGGATCGGATCTCCTCGATACCCCACTCCGAGACCGGTATGAGCGTCTCAGAACCGTTCTCGGGCCCGAAGCGGATGGCAGCGTACCGGCCGGGCTCTCGCAGATGTGGTTCATCGACGACGGAGAGCGGATGGCGTCCATCGAAACCGAGGCACTCGAGGCGGGCCATGAGGGGATCATGCTCAAGAACCCTGCGTCGACGTATTCCCCGGGCCGACGAGGCCAAAACTGGCTCAAGCGCAAGCCGGATGTCGAGACGATCGACTGTGTGGTGACCGGCGCCGAATGGGGTGAGGGCCGACGCGCATCGCTGCTCGGGACGTTCGAACTGTCGGTCCGGGCCGACGGTGACTTCGCGACGATCGGGAAGGTCGCGACCGGCATCACGGACGAGGCACTCGAGGAATTGACCGAGCTGCTCGAACCCCACATCCGGTCCCAGGATGGCCAGTCCGTCGAGCTCGCCCCGGCGGTCGTCTTCGAGGTGGGATACGAGGAGATCCAGCGCTCGCCGACCTACTCCTCGGGTTACGCTCTGCGATTCCCCCGCTTTCTCGGCGTCCGGGATGATAAGGATCCGTCAGATGCCGATAGTGTCGACCGTGTCGAATCGATGGTCGATGACGCCTAACGTCGGCCGAACCCTTATCATTGCCAGCTGAGAATCGCAGGCCATGACGATCCATCACGACGGGCTTACGCTTGATTGGCTTGGGTACGCGACCCTCCGGGCGACAGCGTCGGACGAACCGGTGATCTACACCGATCCCGGCCGCTACGGCGTCCTCACCGGCGACTGGGCGGATCGCTATGCCGACGAAGTGGACGGCGACCACCCACGTGGCGGCCCCTACGATGCCCGTGATGGCGACGTCGTCCTGGTCACCCACGATCATCACTACGACTCGGACGGTATCGGACGCGTCGCCGCCGATGACGCGACGGTCGTCGTCTACGAAGCCGTCGACGCCAGCGGGATCGATCGGGACGTCGAAGCGGTTTCTGACCTCCCCTATGACGTCGTCCGTGTCGACTACGGCGAACAGCTCTCGGTCGCCGGTGTCGATGTCGATGTCATCCCGGCGTACAACCGGCCGGACGGCCCCCGGGCCGATCCGGACGGTAACGTCGGCCATCCGCGAGGCTTTGGGTGTGGATATCGATTCACGATCGACGATCATGCGCTTTTCTGGCCCGGTGATTCCGATGCCGTCGTCGAACAGGAGGAGCTTGACGTGTCGATCTTTGTGCCGCCGCTGAGCCATCAACTCACGATGGGTGCCGACGAGGCAGCCGAGCTCGCGGCCACACTCGCTCCCGATCTGACGATGCCCATCCACTACAATACCTTCGACATGCTGTCGGGTGATTCAACGAAATTTACAGCGACAGTGGCGGATCATGGACTCCCGGTCGCGCTCGATGAGTCGAATCGCTTCTGATCGATTTCGGCGGCAAGCCTCTCGCCGGCTGATCCGCTAGATGACGCCCATCGTAGCGAGCCGTTCGGGCAGATACGTCTCGGTCACGAAATCGAGCCCGCGGGAGGCCAGTGACTGCTGTTCGGCCTTCTTCTCGATGTCCAACTGGAGAGTGATCTGTTCCTCCCAGTAATCGCTCTGGAACCGGGGGTCTTCGAGTTCGCTCTCCAGGGCGTTGATGTCCGAGTCCGCGAGTGGATCGGTCGGGAGATCGTACTCGACGATGTCGGCGGGTTGGATGCCGATGAACTGGGCCTCCGGGGTCGCGAGGTATTTCGAGAGGTGGGCGCTTTTGATCGAGCCGTACGCCACCGAGCCGTAGATCCGGTAGGACCAGGGATCCCCGTCGGTGAACACCGTCACCGGCAGGTCGAGCTCGTCGTGCAGGCGCTTGGTGATCCGTCTGGTCGCCCGGGCCGGCTGGCCCTTCAGGTGGACGATGATGGCGTTGTGTTCCTCATCGAAGCCGTTCTCGACCAGCCGGTCGCGCATGCCGCCGGTCTCGACACAGAGCGCGAAGTCGGCATCGTGATCGAGAAACTCGATCGTATCCGGGTTGTTCGGGATCTGATAGCCCCCCTCGCCGACGTCGGCCTGGCAGTGGATCTCGCGTTCGCCCCGGCGGGTTTGTTCCCGGATGAACAGCGGACCGAGGATCGTCGCTCCGGACTCCTCGGGGCGCATGTGAAAGTCCTCGCGTCGGGCCCCGGAGACGATCTCTAAGTCCTCGACCAACTGGTTGGATTCGTCCTGATCGGAGAACTGGGCCTCCTCGGTATCCCAGGACTCGCTGAGGTAATACAGCTCCCGGAGGGTCGAGGAGCGGTCCGCTTCGAGTTGATTGACGAGAAACTCGATGGTGTAGACTGCCTTGAGGAGCTTCTTTGCGCCCTGGACGGAGTTCGAGCTTCGGGTCGTGGTCCGGTCACCATACACCCAGACGTCCTGTTCGTCATCGTAGACGATGTTGCTCTTCGAGCGGGTCGGGACCTGCATCTTCGGCACTTCGCCGGCTGCGAACTGATCGTAAAAGTCCGCTGCGAGATCGATCAGTTGTTCGCGGGCGCGCGCTTCACCGGTACTCGCCTCAGCATCGGCGTCCGTGTCGGGTTCTGTGCTCATCGTTAGGTGTTGAGTGTCAGTTTCTCGGTTTCGACGCCGTCGACCGAGAGGTCAAAGGCGACGTCGGCGATATCGGCGCCGTCGAGTCCGTATTCGAGGGCGATCGTCTCGCCGCTCCCGACGGCGGGGGACCACTTGACGAACCATTCACCATCCATCTCGACGACCGTCGCTCCGTTGACGTCGTGTGGCTCGGTGTTCACGATGTCCGTGAGCTCGAGCTCGGCCGTGGTGTCGGAGTAGTTCTCGATCCGGAGCCGAACCGTCCCGTCCGTCACCTCGCGTTCAACCAGGACGTTGTTCATGATCCGGGCTAATGAGCCCTCAATATCGAGCGGCTCACGACCGGTCACCTCCGTGACTTTCTCGGCCATCCGGGGAAGGATCCGGGCGATCGTATCGCTTTTGCGTCGGCGTTGTTCGAGCGACCGGCGGCGATTGAGGTAGGCCTTCAGATCGCGGGCTGCCTCCCGGATAGCGAGTTCGATCTCGTCTTCGATCTCGGGCACGTTTGCGATGGCGTCCTTCGACTCGCTGGTGAACGGGACGTTCGTCGAGGCGACGTGGATCACCAGTGCCATCGGGCCGTTGGGAACACCTGATCCGCCAGGCTGGTCCAGTCCGTAATTGCGCCAGCCGATCGACCGCACCACGTCGGTCGTCGCACAGGCGCCGCGTTGATAGACCAGCGGCACCCGGTTGGCAAAGCGCATGACGTCGATCGCTCCGTCTTCTTGAAGCGCACCGCCGTAGGCGATCCCCGCCTCGACGATGAACGGATCCCCGCCGTGAACCTCCGCATCGCGGGTGACCGCCGTGTAGAAGTCGGCGTCGATCTCCTTTTTGAGTCCCTCCTCGATCAGCTCGGCACTGATCGGCGACAGACAGTTCGTCGGCGGGGCCATGACATCGGCTGACCGCATCGCCTCGAGGAAGTTCGCCGCCATGTCCCGGTCGTCGGCGACCGTCC
>JBDGPX010000141.1:16918-19305 GCA_042219475.1 Halobacteriales archaeon | reverse complement strand
AAGCCGATGAACTGCCCGGGCCACGCGACGATCTACGACCAGGAGATCTGGAGCTACCGGGACCTGCCCGTGCGGTACGCCGAGAACGGCAAGGTCTACCGCCGCGAACAGCGTGGCGAACTCTCGGGGCTCTCGCGGGTATGGGCCTTTACGATCGATGACGGCCATCTGTTCATCCGTCCCGACCAGATCGAGGCCGAAGTCCGAACCATCATGGAGATGATCTTCGAGGTACTCGAAACCTTCGACCTCGAATACGAGGTCGTGCTTGCGACTCGGCCCGAGAAATCCGTCGGCTCCGACGAGATCTGGGAGAAAGCCGAATCCCAGCTCGAAGCCGTCCTCGAGGAGGCCGACATGGCGTACGATATCGAGCCCGGTGACGGTGCCTTCTACGGACCGAAGATCGACTTCGCCTTCGAGGACGCGCTCGGACGGGAGTGGGACGGACCGACGGTTCAACTGGACTTCAACATGCCCGATCGGCTCGACCTCGCCTACACCGGCCAGGACGGCGAGGAACACCAGCCGGTGATGATCCACCGGGCGCTGTACGGCAGCTACGAGCGGTTCCTCATGGTGTTGATCGAGCACTTCAACGGGAACTTCCCGCTCTGGCTGGCCCCCGAGCAGGTGCGGATTCTCCCGATCACCGACGACAACCTCGACTACGCCCGTGAGATCGCCGACGAACTCGATGGATTCCGCGTCGAAGTCGAGAACCGATCCTGGACGATCGGACGGAAGATCCAACAAGCCCACGACGATAACGTCCCGTACATGGTGATTATCGGAGACGACGAAGAGGCGGCCGACACGATCTCGGTACGCGACCGCGCCGAGCGGGAGGCGAACGATGTCGGTCTCAAGGCGTTCCGCGAGCACCTCCAGCACGAGCGTGCGGACAAACGGAGCGAACCGGACTTCCTCGCCTGAGAGGATTCAGGCTCGACTACTATTTTCGCTGTCTCGCTGGATCGGATTATCTTCTCCTAACTGCAATCATTCGCAACCGAATCGTTCTCACTCACCGAGATCACCCAACAGGAACAGCCTCGCGTTCGGGGAGAAACCAGTACAGGACCGCCGCAACCGCCGTCAGGCCGGCGAGCAACAAGAACGCCTCGTCAAAGAGCGCCCGATCGGCGAACGCACCGACGACAATCGATCCGGTGGAGCCAATAGTGAAAAACACCGTCCGGATAAGCCCCCATGTCGAGCCCTGTACCTCAGGCGGGAGAATCCGGAGGATGTAGGCGTTCGAGACGGGACCGATACCCAGCCGGATCCCGAGGACGACCGCGATGGCCGCCAGCGGGACGAGTCCATCGACCAATGGGAGTAATGACATCGGAACCACGCTCAGACCCGCGATGAGCACCAACATGCGGGCATACCCGATCCGATCGGCGACCGTTCCCGCGATGGACTGGAACACTGCGCCGCACACGAAGAGGATCCCGAAGAGCGTAGCGGCGGTGCTCTGCTCGATACCCTTGACCTCGACGAGGTATGTCGGGAAAAACGCCGTCAATCCCTGGAAGGTAAATAACATGAGCATGACCGCACCGATGGCGATGATCACCGATCGGCGCATGATGGCGTCCCGGACGGCAACGGCATCGACGAGAACTGACCGATCGTCCTCGATCGTCTCCGCATCGGCCGCCGTCGTGGTCCGTCGAGGGACCCGCCGCCACATCCCTACGGCGAGGAGAAGAAAGATCGGGGCCGAAAGCCCGAAGGCCGCCCGCCAGCCGAGGTGGACCGTGATATGACTGGCGACGACCGGCAGCCCCGCGGCACCAAGGCTGCCCGCGGCCAGCACCAACCCGAAGGCGGCACCGTCGTTCTCCAGGAAGGTATTCGAAATCACGGTGGCCCGGGGTGGACCATACAGCCCCGTTCCGAGTCCGAACAGGACACAGACTGCAAGGAAGAGCACGAACGTCGAGAGAACGCTGAACAGCAGGACGCTCACGGCAGCGAGAGCCATGCTCGTGACCATCAGCCACCGTTCGCCGATCCGATCGACGATCACGCCGGCCGGGAACTGCATACCAGCATACGTGATCCAGATCAGCGTGATCGCAAATCCGGCGGTGGCGTTATCGATATCAAAGGAAGCCTTGATCTGTGGCAACAACGCCGGAACGACGAACCGCATGCCGAGAACGGCGAACCAGCCGGCCGCGATGACGACCAGCATCCACCCACGACCGTCACCACGCAGGCCGTCAACGGTCCGGTGAAACTGGGCCCGAAGTGAGCCGACATCCACCATTAGTCACCACCTCGATCGATCGCGATTCGGTCGGCCGACACAACTCCTCACAGTACTACGGGCTGGAATCCTCAACAAATTAAATGAGACGAAACCGGAACGA
>JBDGPX010000141.1:0-16818 GCA_042219475.1 Halobacteriales archaeon | reverse complement strand
AGGGCGGCGGTCAGCTCGTCGATTCGTCCTCTTTGAGCTCTTCGAGTTCGGCCTCGACAGCCTCGTCTTCGATCTCTTCCTCTAAGGCAGCGTCGACCTCGACCTCGGCATCAGTCGTCTCGTCGGCGGCGGACGTGTCGCCGCTATTGCCATCACCCATCTCCTGTTTGAGTGTCTCGAGTTCGGCATCGACCTCACTGGATTCGGAGAGTTGCTCCAGTTCTCGATCGATCGAATCCTTATCCGAAAGTGGGCTGTCGAGAGCACCGATCTCCTCGAGCTCATCGAGGGCAGCTGCCCGGGATTCCATCTCCTCGGTCCGTTCTTCGGCGCGTTCGATCGCCCGGCTGACATCGCTCATCTCGTCGCCGGCACCGGTCAGCGCCTCCGAGACGCGATTCGAAGCTTCGGCGGCTTCGTATCTGGCCTTCATCGTCTCCTTTTTCGTCCGGAACTCCTCGATACGGCGCTCGAGTTCGTCTTTCTTCTCGACCAGCTGATCCTGGGTGGACTGGAGTTCGGCGATCTGTTCTTCGAGATCTTCGATCTGTGAGACCTTCGCCTGTTTCTTTTCGAGGGCCTGTTTGGCGAGGTCGTCGCGGTCCTGCTTGACGGCCTCACGGGCCTGTTCGTTGTGCTTTTCGACGTTCTCCTGAAGCCGATCGCGCTGTTTCTGCAAGCGCTTCTTCTGTGTGGTGAGGTCGGCGATCCCGCGTTTGACGTCCTGGAGTTCGTCGCGCATCTGTTCGTAGGAGTAATCGAGGGTCTCGCTCGGGTCCTCCGCGCGGTTCAGGAGGGCATTGAGCTTCGAGCGGACCGTAAACGAGAGTCGCGAGAGGATACCCATATCGTGTGGTTTGGTCCCGGAGGGTTAAAACCTCCACCCGCTGAGATGCCGATATGGGCACGGAAGAGGTGTTGATTCCCGGTGGCCGGGATGTGCGTGGCACGCTTGAAACACCGACGATCGACCACGACCGGTGTGTCGTCGCCTGTCCTCCCCACCCGGAACAGGGTGGCACCCGGAACGACCAGCGGCTACAGGCGATCGCCGATGAACTCATCGACCGTGGCGTCGCCGCGCTCCGGTTCGATTACGGGGCCTGGGACAACGGATACGGCGAACTGACCGACGCCGAGAACGCCGTCGACTGGGCGGCCGAACGCTATGGGTCCATTGGGATCTTCGGGTTTAGCTTCGGCGGGTGTATCGCGCTGCTCACCGCAGCCACAGGTGAGGTCGATGCCGTCTCGACGCTCGCGCCAGCCGCTCGCCTCGGTGAGGAACTCGATGCCGTCGCGGCGTTCGATACGATCGACTGTCCGATCCAGATCGTCTACGGGACGCGGGATACGACGGCCAGTTGGGAACCGGTCGTCGAGCGGGCCCGGGCGAGCGAAGCGACGATCGTCGAGATAGGCGCCGATCACTTCTTCCTAGGCCAGGAGCGGAAGATCGCCGACACCGTCAGTGACTTCTTCGGGATACGGCTCGAGCCGATCTAACCTGACGCCTCGGCCGTGTCATCCGTTCCCGGGTCTGGGACTCGCATACGTCGGTCGCTCCGAAAGGATTTTGAAGACACCTCGCGGACAGTCGTTATGCCGACGGATTCTGAAACGGGATACGATCCCTCATTGGGGGAGAAGTTCATCTTCGTGACCGGCGGCGTTATGTCGGGACTCGGCAAGGGCATCACCGCGGCGAGTACCGGGCGGCTCCTCGCGAACGCCGGGTTCGACGTGACGGCGGTCAAGATCGATCCGTACCTGAACGTCGATGCCGGGACCATGAACCCGTTCCAACACGGTGAGGTGTACGTCCTCAAGGATGGCGCTGAGGTCGACCTCGATCTGGGGAACTACGAACGGTTCCTGGACATCGACATGACCGCAGATCACAACGTAACGACCGGGAAGGTCTACCAGCACGTCATCGAGAAAGAGCGGGCCGGAGACTACCTCGGTCGGACCGTCCAGATCATTCCGCATATCACCGATGACATCAAGCGCCGGATCCGGGAGGCGGCCGAGGGCACCGACGTCTGTATCGTCGAGGTCGGTGGGACCGTCGGCGACATCGAGGGGATGGCGTTCCTCGAAGCGCTTCGACAGTTCTCCCACGAGGAGGACGACGAGGATCTCCTGTTCACCCACGTCACCCTGATCCCGTACTCGAAAAACGGCGAACAGAAAACCAAACCCACCCAACACTCGGTCAAGGAACTGCGCTCGATCGGCCTGCAGCCGGACATCATCGTCGGGCGCTGTGAGGACCGGCTCGAGGAGAAAACCCGCGAGAAGATCGCGCTGTTCTGTGACGTGCCGACCGATGCGGTCTTCTCGAATCCAGATGTCGATGACATCTATCAGGTCCCACTGGTCGTCGAGGAGGAGGGTCTCGACGAGTACGTACTCTCCAAACTGGGGCTGTCATCGGCCGCGTTGCCACGCACAGAGCGGGACAACCACTGGCGTGAACTCGTGACTCGTGAGACCGACGGCGAGGTCGACATCGCCCTCGTCGGCAAGTATGGGCTCGAGGACGCCTACATCTCGATCCACGAGGCGCTCAAACACGCCGGGCTCGAACAGGGCGTCGATGTCAATCGCGTCTGGATCCATTCGGAAGACCTCGCCGACGGGCACGACGGCCAGCTCCGGGATGTTGACGGTATCGTCGTGCCCGGCGGGTTCGGCTCCCGTGGGACGGAGGGCAAGATCGAGGCTGTCCGCTATGCGCGTGTGAACGACGTGCCGTATCTGGGGCTGTGTCTCGGCTTCCAGATGGCCGTCGTCGAGGTCGCGCGAAACGTGCTCGGCCTCGAAGACGCCCACTCGGCGGAGATGGATCCCGACACGCCACACCCAGTCATCGACCTTCTCCCCGAGCAGAAGGAACTCGACGACATGGGCGGAACGATGCGTCTGGGGGCCCACGAAACCGAGATCGAACCCGGGACGCTCGCCCACGAACTCTACGGGGGGAACTCCTGTCTCGAGCGCCACCGTCACCGCTATGAGGTCAACCCGGCATACATCGAGGACCTCGAGGGTGCCGGGATCCGGTTCTCCGGAGAAGCCGTCGAGGACACCCAGCTCCAATTCTCCGGACAGGCCAGCCGGCGAATGGAAATCCTCGAATTGCCCGATCACCCGTATTTCCTCGGCACGCAGTTCCATCCGGAGTTCCGATCCCGTCCCGGGCGGGCCAGCCCCCCGTTCGTCGGCCTGCTTGAGAGCGTGCTCGAAACCACCGCGACCACCGACATCGAGGAGGTCGAGGTCTGATGGTTCAGGTCGAGGATTTCGTCGAGAACGCACGGACGGAGATCGCCGACGCGATCGGCGATTCGACGGCGATCATCGCGCTTTCGGGCGGCGTCGATTCCTCGACCGCCGCAGCACTCGCCTACGACGCCGTCGGCGAGCAGCTCGTCCCGGTGTACGTCGATACCGGGTTGATGCGGAAAGACGAAACCGAGCAGATCCGTGATACGTTCGCCTACATGGACAGCCTCCGGATCATCGACGCACAGGACCGATTTATCGACGCGCTCGCCGGCGTGACCGATCCCGAGGAAAAACGCCACATCATCGGCGAGCAGTTCATCCGCGAGTTCGAGACGGTCGCCGAGGACGTCGACGCTGACTACCTCGTCCAGGGGACGATCTATCCGGATCGCATCGAATCGGAGGGGACGATCAAGTCCCATCACAACGTCGGCGGGTTGCCGGATGTCGTGGACTTCGACGGGATTGTCGAGCCGATGCGGGACCTCTACAAAGACGAAGTCCGGGAAGTAGCCCGATATCTGGATCTTGAGGAAATCATCTCCGAGCGGATGCCGTTTCCCGGCCCCGGCCTCGCCGTCCGGATCATCGGCGAAGTGACCGAGGAGAAACTCGACGTCGCCAGAGAGGCGACGGCCGTCGTCGAGAGCGAACTCGAAGAGTACGATCCCTGGCAGGCGTTCGCCGCCGTCCTCGGCAAGGCAACCGGCGTCAAGGGCGACAACCGTGTCCACGGCTGGGTGGTCGCGGTCCGATCGGTCGAGAGCCGCGACGGCATGACCGCCCGGGCCCAGGAGATCGACTGGGAGACTCTCCAGCGGATCCAGAGCCGCATCACCGGCACGCTGGATAACGTCTCCCGGGTCGTCTATGACGTCACCCACAAACCGCCGGCGACGATCGAGTACGAGTAATCGACGATCCGATCGAGAGGGCGCATCGCCACAAAACCGATCCGTTCACCCCACCACCGTCATCGAATATTCATGTCACGCAACGCCGTTATCGCCGGTCCCGATCGTGGGATCGAAGCCGCATTCACCAGCCATGGGGTCGCCGTCGTTCGGCTCGACGGCCCCGGTACCGGCGCGAGCCTCGAAGCTGCCGGAATCGAAGACGCCGACATCCTCGTCCTCACCGATGTCGAGGAGGCAACCCTCATCCCGATCGCCTTGGATATCAATCCCGACCTCGTGACGGTCGTATACGCACCGGATTCCGTCCCCGAGTTCGTCCGTGGCCAGCTCGATCTGGCGCTCGATCCTGAACTGTTCACCCCGGAAACGGTCGCCGAGGAACTTACCGAAACGGCCGACATCGAGCCAAACAAGGAGGAAAAAGAGGGAGAAGGGGACAAGGAAGGAGAAGGCGAACCGGCCTGATCAGGGCGTCGAGACCGCCGCGTCTTCAAGGGCTCTAAACCCCTGTTCGAGATCGTCGATCAGGTCCTCGATGGCCTCGATACCGACGGACATCCGGAGCAGCGAATCCGTGATCCCGATCGCCTCACGCTCCTCGCGCGGAATCCGCTCGTGGGTCATGCTCGCGGGATGTTCGATCAACGACTCAACGCCGCCGAGACTCACCGCCAGTGGGAATGCATCGAGATGGCCGAGGAAGGTCTCGACGACATCGAGGCCGCCGACGAGCTCAAAGGAAAGCACGCTACCGTAACCGGACATCTGACGATTGGCGAGCTCGTGTTGGGGGTGACTCGGCAGACCGGGGTAGTTGATCGACGCGACATGGTCCTGGCCCTCGAGATACTCCCCGATGCGCATGGCGTTTTCCTGATGGCGTTCCATCCGGACCGGCAGTGTCTTCGTGCCACGGAGCACGAGATAGGAATCGAACGGTGAGAGGACGTTCCCGAAGCCGACACCCTGGAGAAACTCGAGCTCTTCGTAGAATGCCTCGTGTGAGGTAATCAGGGCCCCACCCAAGGAATCACTGTGGCCGTTGAGATATTTGGTCGTACTCTGTGCGACGACGTCGGCACCGAGGTCGAGCGGTCGCTGGAAATACGGGCTGGCGAAGGTGTTGTCGACGCCGAGCAATGCGTCGCCGTCGTGGGCGATCTCGGCGATCGCCTCGATGTCACAGAGTTTGATCAGCGGGTTCGTCGGGGTCTCCATCCACACCAGGGTGGTCTCGGGTCGCATGGCCGCGGCGACGGCGTCGGTGTCGCGAGCGTCGACGAAGGTAACATCGATCCCGAGACGGTCGACCATGAGATCGTTGAGGATCGAGTTGGTCCCCCCATAGAGATCATCGAAAGCAACGATGTGATCGCCCGGATTGGCGGCCCCGATCATGGCGACCGCGATCGCCGAAGTGCCCGAGGCAAACGTGAGGGCATGTTCGCCACCCTCCAGAGCGGCCAACCGCTGTTCGAGGGCCCGCCGCGTCGGATTCGAGATCCGGGTGTACATGTGATCGGACGGGTCGTCCTCGGCATCGAACTCGATACGATCGGTAGCAAACGTTGAGGCCAGATGAAGGGGAACGACGACATCACCGGTGCCGTGGGGTTCCGGTTCTTCACCGTGAGTGACCGCGAGCGTATCAAACCGGTTGTTTGTGTCGGACATTTGAAGCAGATGCTCCGTATGTTCATCTTTACCATCAATAGGAAAATAATTTTCGTCAAAATACGGTAATAACTAAAAGATATTCAATCATCTGAGGTATGCCCCAAGGTAATGTCAGCGACATAGAAGCTAGGGATTATGGGGTCATGGCTCCTCTCCGTTGAGCATGAGCCTCGATCGCTATCCTGACCTGTCGCCCGATGCGGGCGAAGTCATCGACACCGAAGTAGTCGTCGACGATGATGTCCTAGTGAAGGCCTTCGCATTGGGGCCGGGCGCCGAACTCGATCCCCACGACCACGACACCAGCACGAACGTCTTTCACGTCCTTGAGGGAACGGTGACCGTCGTGAGTGGCGAGGAAACCGAATCAGTGACAGCCCCTGGTGTGGTGTTGCACGAGCGTGGCGTCGTTCACGGCGCCCGCAACGAGACCGATGAGGTCGCGGTCTTCACCGCGAGCCTGTGTCCGATGCCCGGATAAAGAGCCGCGATTGGAGCGAACGAAGGGCACGGTGGTCAGTCAGCAACACGCAGTGACCTACTGAAGACGTTCGAGTACCGGCATGGCCTCGATATCGGCTGCCGATAGCTCGCCCCATTCGATACCAGTCGGTCGATCGTAGGGAGTCTCCGTCTCGACGGTCCGTGTCGGCGTGACGATCCAGTCAAGCGGTACGTCGTGAGGCTCGATCGTGAGGGAGTCGTCGATGAGCTGTCGATCGTGAACCGTCGTGACGACGGGTGTGGTCGCATCGACGCGGTCGAACGCGGCGAGGATCGCATATTCAAGATCGCTGTATCCCTCACCTTTTCCAATCCGAGCGCCGTCCTCGGTCACGGCGACGCTGCCGCTGACGATCAGATCGATGGTGGGGAGCTGCTCGGGGGGGACGTTGACACCGACCTCGGCGGAGCCGCCGACCGTCGTGGCGTGCTCATAATCCTCGATGTCGGCCGGATCAAGCCGGAGGAAACACCGTTCGTCGCGCAGTCGGGGGACGGCCATGTACAGCGTCTTGCCCTGTCGCAACGCCGCCCGGCGAACCGGGAGCTGTGGAGCGTCGGGATTGCACTTGATCGCATCCGCGCTCTGCCAGGCAGTGAGATCCGTGAGTCGCTCAGCTGCCTCGTCCGCCCCGGCATAGTTGGGAATTCGCCCATGCGGCGGAAACGGAAACCGTGCCTCACCGGATGCTTCGAGGTCATCCCACACCCGCTCGCGAATGACCTGTTTACCCATGCTGTGCGGGATTCTCACCGTGCCCGTATCAGTACACCGACGCGGGTTCACTCGAGTTCCGGTTCGGGTTCGGCCTCGGTCCCGGACTCGGAGTCGAGCTCACGGGTCGCCAGTCCGGAGAGGTGACCGGCTTCCTCGAGAATGATTTCCTCGACCGCCAGCTGGACGGCGTTTTCGCTCCCTGGAAGACAGAATACCGGGACGCCGTTTGCAATGCCCGCGGTCGCACGTGTTGCGATGACCTTCGTATCGATCTCCTCGTAGGAGAGAATCCGGAACAACTCGCCGAACCCGGGGAGTTCCTTTCTGAACAGCGGTCGAATCGCCTCGATCGTGACGTCATCGGGGGTTACGCCTGTCCCACCAGTCGTGATGACGGTATCAACGTCCCGGCGTTTGACGAACGTATCGACAGCGTGTTGGACATGATCGTAATCGTCCTCGACGAGCTCGCGGGTGACGACGTCGTGGCCGGCAGCCTCGGCGATCTCGACGATCCGATCGCCGCTCGGATCGTCCGAGAGCGTTCGGCTCGATGAAACGGTCAGCACCGCGATACCGAGGTGTTCGACGTCGTGGTGGTGATGATCGTGGTCGTGATCGTGCCCATGATCATGCTCGTGATCCGCCGGCTTGTCGTGCCCAGCGTCGAGCGGATCAACGGGATCCTCCTCGTGAACGGCATCGGCATCATCGTTCTCATCCCCTGTCTCGTCCTCCCCATCGTACCGAGTGTCCCGCTCGGTGAAATCGACCATACCACCGTATAACGGATGAATCCCCAAAATACCGACGGCTCGGCGAGCAGTCGCGAACAGTACTGTTTTGGGTCGACCCCTCATCCAACCGGCTATGCAGGCGGTGCAATTCACCGATCACGGCGACACCGATGTCATCGTCTACGACGACTTTCCGGATCCCGAGATCGGCCCTGAGGACGTCCTCGTCGATATTAAAGCCGGTGCACTCAACCATCTCGATATCTGGACGCGCCGTGGACTGCCGGGAATCAACGTGGAGATGCCACACATCCCCGGCAGCGACGGCGCCGGCGAGGTCGTCGACGTCGGCGATCGTGTCTCCCGGTTCGAGCCAGGAGATCACGTGGCCCTCTCGGCAGGGCTCTACTGTGGGGAGTGTGAGCGGTGTCGACACGGCGAGGAATCAATGTGCGATCGGTTCCGGATCATCGGTGAGCACACTCGGGGTGTTCATGCCGAACAGGCCACGATCGCGGCGGAGAACCTAGTACCAGTCCCCGACGACGTCGAATGGACGACCGCAGCGGCGGCACCGCTGGTCTTTCAGACAGCCTGGCGGATGCTCATCACCCGGGCGGCGGTTGATCCCGGCGAACGGGTTCTCGTGTTGGGTGCGTCCGGC
Organism: Halobacteriales archaeon; assembly: GCA_042219475.1. GTDB lineage: Archaea > Halobacteriota > Halobacteria > Halobacteriales > Hikarchaeaceae > Chewarchaeum. The sequence continues at coordinate 8,307 of JBDGPX010000141.1, read as the reverse complement.
GGCGTCGGCCATGCAGCCGTCCAGATCGCTGACTACGCCGGTGCCGAAGTATTCGCCACCGCGAGTTCCGCGGAGAAATTGGAGTACGCCCGAGAGATCGGCGCTGGCCATGCGATCAACTACGAGGAAGTCGCCGTCGCCGATCGAATCGACGAGCTGACCGACGGCCACGGAGTCGACATCGTCGTCGATCATATCGGCCAGGCGACCTACGGCGACTCGCTTCGCAGCCTCCGGAAGGGCGGCCGGCTGGTCACCTGTGGGGCGACGACCGGCCCGAACCCCGACGCCGAGCTCAATCGGATCTTCTGGGAGCAACTCGAGATTATCGGCTCGACGATGGCGACCCCCGGCGAGGTCGACGACGTCCTCTCGCTGGTCTGGGATGGCACGTTCGAACCACAGATCCGGGAAGTACTGCCGATGAGCGAGACCATCCGAGCCCACGAAATGATCGAAAACCGCGAAGGGTTCGGCAAAGTCGTCGTCGTCCCGGACAGTGAATACTAACCACCAGCCGGACGGGCGACCATCGATGGCAGGCACACCGGGGAACGAGGAGAACGACGCGATGGGCAGGGACAGCGACGCGACCGGCAGACAGGGCGATACGGACTCGGAGGCCGACGATACGGCCAGCGGCGACCCCTATATCCATCGACCCGAGGGTGCGGAACCGCTGACGACCGACACACCGACCGAAAAGCGGGAATTCGGTTGGGATGGATGGGCACTCGTTGTGGGAATCGTCATCGCCTTTCTGATCGTGCCGGCACTCATTTACTGGCGACCACCGGCACTCCCCTTCGAGGTCGCTTTTCTGATTCTCCCGCTCCTGCCGGCGGTACTTCTAGCGCTACTGGCGGTGTGGGTCACGACGACGACATAAAAACGCAAGCTACCGAAGTGAGGGGGAAAACGGTCGTCGACGAATCAGAACACGGCGTCGTTTCGGATTTCGTATGAGCCGTCAGTCGTCGCGGCGCATCGCGATCTCGAACCACGGACAGAGCCGGAGTTGCCGGTACCACCGCGGGTTCTCGCGGAGGTGCTCGTAACCGACCCAGAGGAGTCCGCCGACCTCCTCCTCGTTGGGATCAAGGGTCGTATCCGTCAGCGTCGCCTGGAGGACGGCACAGACCTCCCACTCGACGCCTTCGTCGATGTAGTGGCGTTTGTACTCGAACCGGTCGGTGACCCGGAGATCGTCGTACTGGTCCGGGCTGATCCCGAGTTCCTCCTCGAGCCGGAGGCGGGTTGCCTCGGTCTGACTCTGGCCTTCGGCAGGATGGGACGCGACAGTGCCGTCCCAGTAGGTGTCCCAGAGCCGTTTCTTGGGGCTTCGTTGAGCTAACAGCAGTCGATCGTCCTCGTCGAACAGCAGGCAGGTAAACGCCCGATGGCGAATCCCGTCGCCGGTGTGGGCCTCAAGCCGGTTGGCTGTCCCCTGGGGATTGTCGTCCGCGTCGACCGTGATGACCTGCTGTGCGGCGTTGGCGTGGGTATCGTCGTCCCCGACCGACGCATCATCGGTGCTCATACGCGATACAATACGATCCGTCTTGATACAGGCTTCGACTTTTCAAACGAACAAAACGAATGAACTGTCCCGTTTCGTGCGCCCGTTGGCCGGTTATCCGAGCCGTTCGTCGAGGATGAGCCGGGTCTTCGTACTCATGACCTGATCCAATCCACGGGCCCGGGTGATGAGCCCGTTGACGCTTTCGGTATCGGCGGCATCGACGACCACCACGATGTCCTCCTCCCCGGAGACCTGCCAGACGAAATCGACCTCGTCCCAGCCGGCGATTCGATCGGAAACCCGGCTGGTGTCGACATCGACATCGACACCGATCTCGATCATCGCCTTGACGTTGCCGGTCCGGGTGGCGACGGTGAACCGTTCGATGACCCCCTCTTCGCTCATGCGCTCGACTCGGTTGCGGACCGTCCCCTCGGACGTCCCGACCTGATCGGCGATCTCAGTATACGGCGTGCGGGCGTCACGTCGCAGGATGTTTAAGATCTGCCGGTCCAACTCGTCCATTGAGATTTGAGTGTTATCGGGGTCGTGACTTTATCGTTACGAATTTCGTAACGAGATTACGAAAGTAAGGTTTATACAGCCGGGTTTCGTGCGTATCTCGTAATGTCGGACGCGTACCTCGCTCTGGAGTCCGGCCGCGTCGTCGAAGCGCGTGGTCGGGTTCCGGGCGTGACACAGGGCGAACTGGTCTTCACGACCGCCTATACGGGGTACGAGGAAAGTCTCACCGACCCGTCCTATGAGGAGCAAGTCCTCACCTTCGCATACCCCCTCATCGGCAACTATGGCGTCCGATCAGAGCGATTCGAATCCGACCGCGTCCATCCGTCCGCCGTCGTCTCGCGTGAACTCACCGACGACGTCGCTTCCTGGCTCGAGGCCGAAGGCGTGCCGGCGATCGATCACATCGACACGCGTGATCTCGTCCTCGACATCCGCGACCGGGGTGCGATGAAGTGTGGGATCGCCGCAGGATCGGAGGCGACTCCCGAACAGGCCAAGGCACAACTCGAGGCGTGTCCATCGATGAGCGACCATACCGACATCGGCAATCAGGTTAGCGTCGCCGAACTCCAGGTCCACGGAATGGACAACGACGGCCCGGACGTGGCGCTGATCGACTGTGGCGTCAAGGGCAGTATCATCGATTCGCTGGTCGCGCGAGACGCGACGGTGTCGGTGCTCCCCTACGATACGACGCCAGGAGCGATCGAATCGGTCGATCCCGACCTCCTCTTTATCTCGAACGGTCCCGGCGACCCGAAGAACTTCGAGGCCGCCGAGGCGCTCGTCGACCACTACGCGGGTGAGCTCCCGATCGCGGGGATCTGTCTCGGCCAACAGGTCGTCGCGAACGCGCTCGGGGGCTCGACCAAGAAGATGGAGTTCGGCCACCGTGGAGTCAACCAACCCGTACGTGACTGTCGGACCAACAAGGTCGTCATGACGACCCAGAACCACGGGTACACGGTCGACGACGTCGGCGAGCTTGAGGTCACACAGATCAACGTCAACGACGATACGCCCGAAGGACTCGATAACGCGGACCTCGAGATCATCACCCGTCAGTATCATCCCGAAGCTCATCCCGGGCCCAACGACTCGCTCGGGTTCTTCGATGAGGTCCTCGAGATGGCGACCAAATCCTTTCGTCCCGTCGCCGCCGACTGATACGACCCGACCGGAATCGGGATAGTCGTCTTTTTCGTAGCCGCCTCACTCCAGGAACCGAACGCATCGGTTGTGCAACAGCGGGTGCATTGCGCGACGGCGTTTTATCCGCCAGCAAGCTACGATCGACTATGAGTTCTGAGTATGTCGCGACCATCGAGTCACGACGACAGCAAAAAGAGGCGTACTTCGAGGAACATCCCCACTCACCCATCCCGCCGGAACAACAGGAGTCGTTCCCCGGACTCGATTTCTTCCCGGTCGACGGGCGCTACCGATTCGAACTGACGCTCGACGAACACGACGAAAAAGAACGGGTCACGGTCGAGACCACCACGGGTGGCGAACAGGAGTATCACCGCTGGGGCGCCTTCCGCTTCGAAGTCGACGGTGTGACCTACACGCTTCAGGCATACCGTCCCACCGACGGCGGGGAGCGACTCTGGGTGCCGTTCCGTGACGAAACGAACGACGATGAGACCTACGGTGCCGGCCGCTATCTCGATCTCGAGCCCGAGGAGCACCAAACCGAGGGCGGCAAATGGATCCTCGATTTCAACGAGGCCTACAATCCGTCCTGTGCGTACAACAAGGCCTACGAGTGTCCCCTCATCCCGATGGAGAACTGGCTTGACGTCCGTATCGAGGCGGGCGAGAAGGAATATCCGGGCGAGCCGGTCGAGCCACAGCATCATCATTAGTCGGGCCGCACGCCTCGCCCGTTTTTGGCTTCATGTTTCAAAAACTGGTCCGAGGTGACGCCCTGCCGACCAGCGGAACCGCTACCAATACTGGCGGTCAAGGCGTCAGATCGTCCGGAGGTCATCCACGGCTGTACTCCGAATGGCCGCGGCAGCGACCTCGTCGGCACGGCGGACGATCTCGGCCTCGATGAATGCCGGTTCGACGGCCGTTCGTCCGGAGTGTGACAGTGCGATGTGCATGATTTCGACCGGGAGACCGGCGACCGCGACGGCGTGGACGCCATAGTGTGGATGACCGAGCAGCGTCTCGATCTCAGTTGATTCGCCGTCTTCGAATTCATAGAGCTTGCTCACGTCATGGCAAAGCGCCCCCGCGGCGACGAGATCGCGAGAAACAGCGGCGTTCCGACGATCCCGTAGGATATCACACAGCGCGAGAGCTCCTGCAGTGACATCCCTAACGTGTGCAACGAGCGTTTCACTCTTGATATCGAGGCGGCGTTCCTCGGGCGGGAACCAGGGGACAGCGTCGAGATCTGTATCCCCTGACGCCTCGAGAGCACGCGCCCACGCTTCGATCACCCCTGTCCGCAGATCCTCATCCTCGATCTCCGCGAGCTCGGGAAACGCCTCCTTGACGGCCGTGTGATTATCGTTCGACATGGACGAGGACTTCACGCGCACGGACAATCAGCGTTCAGCTTGCGGCAGGGTCTCCTGTCGATCGACAGCGCATCCTATTGGCCCGTGCAGTCTCCATGGATCGACGAACGGCGATGAATCACGGATCGCCAGCAACCGGATCGTCGTCCTCGTCCATTGAGCGACGCCACGACTGAAGATCGGTGACTTCCGCACGGAGATCATCGATATCACCCGAGAGTCCATCGACGATATCGGTGATCGACTCGTTCAACGCTTCGAGTCGTTCGAGCGTATCGTCGTGTGATAGCTCCGATACCTCCGCCTCCACTCGATCGATGTCCGATTCCAGTACCGACACACAGTCTTCGAGAGCCTCGATCCGATCGATGACATCGGCTTCGAGCTGTTCGAGACGTGACTCAACTTCTTCGATGGTGATCCGGGACTCACGATGGCCATCGCCGGAGACGGGATGGTCGGCTTGATAGAAATCCGCGTTCCGGGAGGTGGACCGGCCTCCGTCGGTGTCAGACGCCGGATCCGTTCCGGGAGCGGAGCGGGACGAATCTGATCGCATCGATTCGATCTCCGGCCGCATGAACCCGGCGTCGGTCAGACTTTCGATCGGACCGTCGTCGGAGTCGGCCCCATCCCCGTCGACTGTCCCCACAGGAATCGATGGGATTGGGCGATACTCACCTTCGTCCGCGGTGGTGATCGAACCGGGGTCGTATTCCTGTGCCGGGATGGGATGTTCGATGACCGGCGGCTCAGCGAGCGATCGATACGTCTCCCGAGCGACGTTACGAACACCGTAAACAGCGGTGATCGTGTCCTTCGGTGCGAGACGGGCCGTATATCGGAGCCCGTCTTCCGAGATACTCCAGTTCGACGTGTCCCCTTCCGCGGGCAGCCCGATGTCCTTCGACGGGACGGTCGCCGTCGTCGGCTCGATGAGCCGCAAACCGACGGGAGTGGTGGCCCGGGAAACGATCGTGATTTCGACTTTGACGAGCCGCTCGCCGGCATAATACCGGAGCCGTTTGGTGACCGTCACCATCGAATTGGCCGTCTCGACGGTCCGGAGACTCGACGTATCGGGGCTCGTCGCCCCCTCCTCCCCCCTCATGCACTCTATTCCTCGTATCGTCTACCGGATGACGTTAGTAATAACCTTTTCCCGCGGTTACAGAGAATGATAAAAACCGATGGATCCGACGGCGGCTGAGGGAGGATTCGGTTAGGCGCCCCAGCGTTCGGACCGGCGGGGCCGATCGGTGACCGAGATCACCGAGAGGTTCTCCTCCCGGGCAGCTAGTGCCTCAAGGGCGGCGTTGGCGCCGGCCGGTGTCGAGATGTACGGAACGTCCTCCTCGACAGCCGTCCGGAGGGCATCAGGGTCGTCGGTGACGAGCAGATCGATCGTGCCCTTCCGTAGCGCTTCGGAGACATCCGTGAACGTCTGGACGTTGTAATACGCCTCGAAACCCTCGACGTCGAGATCGACGACGGCGGTTCCGTCATCGGGGAGTGGGTTGCTCGCGGCCCGTTGGGCTTTCCAGTAAGCCTTCCCGAAGGACGGGGCGGTTCCCATGACCTCGCCGGTCGATTTCATCTCCGGTCCAAGCCGGGGATCGCTGTCGGGCAACCGGTCAAACGGGAGGACGACTTCCTTGATCGAGACGTGTTCGGGGATCTGCTCGCGGGTGTCGAGATCGTCGAGATCGTTGCCGGCCATGACCTTCGCGGCGAGTTTGGCGATCGGCACGCCGGTCGCCTTCGAGACGAACGGGACCGTCCGGGAGGAACGCGGATTGGCCTCGAGGACGTAGACCTCGCCATCGCGGACGGCGAGCTGGACGTTCAGCAGGCCGACCGTATCGAGTGCCCGAGCGATGTCCTCGGTGACTTCCCGAACCCGCGCCAGAACGTCGTCGTCGAGGGAGCGCGGCGGGATCATACAGGCCGAATCCCCGGAGTGGACGCCCGCCGATTCGACGTGCTCCATGATCCCACCGATCAGGACGTTCTCCCCGTCGGATACGGCATCGACATCGAGCTCGATCGCATCCGCGAGGAATTCGTCGATGAGGATCGGATGGTCGGGGCTCACCCGGACGGCTTCTTTGAGGTATTCGAGGAGCTCCTCGTCGGTCGAGACGATATCCATTGCCCGGCCGCCGAGCACGTACGATGGGCGGACCAGGACCGGATAGCCGATCTCGTGGGCAAGGTCCAGCGCTTCCTGTTCGCTTTCGGCGGAGCCCCCCTCCGGTTGGGCGATATCCAACGACTCCATCAAGGCGTTGAACCGGTCGCGGTTCTCGGCGAGATCCATCGCGTCGACGCTCGTCCCCATGATCTCACAATCGAGGCCGCGCCGTTCGATCTCATCGGTCAGTGGTTGGCCGACGTTGACCGACGTCTGGCCACCGAACTGCACCATCACCCCATCGGCGTTAGTCGTCTCGATCACATCGGCGATTTCCTCGGCGGTGATGGGCTCGAAGAAGAGCCCGTCCGAGGTGTCGTAATCCGTCGACACCGTCTCGGGGTTGTTGTTGACGACGTGGGCGTCGATACCCTCCTCGCGGAGCGCCCGAACGGCATGAACCGTACAGTAGTCGAACTCGACACCCTGCCCGATGCGGATCGGGCCACCGCCGACGATTACGACACTCTCGGCGTCGCGGTCGACCTGGACTTCATCGCGCCCCGTTGCCATCATCGGCTTCCGTGCGGAGTAGTAATACGGCGTCGAAGCAGCGAATTCACCGGCACAGGTATCGACCTGTTTGAACACGCGATCGGGCACGTCCCGTTCGACATCGTCGACCGCCACGCCCGAATCATCGGAGCGCGGCCAGATACCGCTGGTCTGATCGAGGATCGCGGCCTCGCCGCCGTCCACGCGGGCTTCGTTGTCCCCCATCGCCGCGATCTCGTGGTTCGTAAACCCGATCTCGGCCGCGGGAGGGAAGTCGCCGTCCTGTGCCGCAGCCGCGGCGTCGGCGATCCGCTTGTAACGTTCGACGTACCATTCGTGAATTCCCGTGAAGTCGACGACCTCCGCGACCGAGTACCCCCGGTTGAACGCCTCAAACATCGCGTACGGACGATCGGGCGATGGCCGTTCGAGATACTCCGAGACGAGTTCGTCGGTGGACACCGTATCCCAATCAACGGCGGGTTCGTACTCCGTCGATCGGAGTGCCTTCAAGAGCGACTCCTCGAAGGTACGACCGATAGCCATGGCCTCGCCCGTCGATTTCATCGCTGTATCGATCGTGAAGTCGGTTTCGGGGAACTTGTCCTTGGGCCAGCGTGGGACCTTTGTCACCACGTAATCGATGGCGGGCTCGAATGCCGCTGTCGTCTCGCCGGTGATCTCGTTTTCGATCTCGTGTAAGCGTTTGCCCAACGCGACCTTTGCCGTGACGCGGGCGATCGGATAGCCCGTCGCCTTCGAGGCCAGTGCCGAGGATCGGGAGACCCGCGGGTTTACCTCGACGACGCGGTACTCCCCGCTCGGCGTGCCGTCATCGCGCCAGGCGTGTTGGATGTTACAGCCGCCCTGAATACCGAGTTCACGGATCACCTTCAGCGCGGAGTCGCGCATCTCCTGATGGGCCTCGTCCGGGATTACCTGCGACGGCGTGACGACCGTTGATTCGCCCGTATGGATCCCCATCGGATCGAGGTTCTCCATGTTGCAGATGATGATACACGAGTCGTCGACAT
>JBDGPX010000020.1:0-20007 GCA_042219475.1 Halobacteriales archaeon | reverse complement strand
TGTAGATCGCATAGCCCTCCGGTGGATCGCTCTCCGAATCTAAGATAACCCTGAGTTCGAAATCCCGGAGACCATTCTGGGCCTGCCGACGGACTTCCTCGCGGATGATGCCACCATCCATGATCTCTTGATTGATCATCATCGCCTCCTCGTCACGATCCGGTGGGACGATCAACTCGTCCAGATTCTCGCCTTTGATCGCGTCGGCGTCGTACCCGAAGACCTCTTCAAATCGTTGATTGACCGCTCGGATGATCGGTTCGCCCTCCTTGGCAATCCCGTAGACGACAGGGCTGGGGAGGTTCTCAAAGAGCGTCGTGAACCGGTCACGCTCGGCCCGGAGCTCCTGTTCCATCGTCTTCCGATCGGTGATGTCCGTCGCGACTGTCTGTATCGCCGACTTCCCTTCGTAGGTTACTGGCGCGGACGCGATAATCGCGTGTTTGACATCACCGTTCGTGTCGACGAGTTTCTTTTCGGTCGGTGGAACCGGTTCCCGATTTTCGACTAATTGCCGGTACCGGTCTTCAATGACTGATTCACTATCGGGATGGACGAAATCGCTTGCTGGGGTGCCGAGTAGGGCTTTTTGGTCTTCGGCTGCAAGGAAATCGACGGCAGCCTCATTCACGTAGAGCAGCTCCCCGTCCATCGTGAAGATGAAGATCGGCTCCGGGGAAATATCGATTAACTGCTGGTAGGCCTCCTTGCTCCGTTGGAGCTCCTGGCTACGTCGTTTCCGATCGGTAATGTCCCGCACGAACCCGGCAACCCGAACCACCGACCCCGATACGTCCGTGATCGGTTCGCCCTGCACCCACACCCATCGACAGTAATCTTCGCTTTCGTTGACCCGGTATTCGGCGTCGACGGGTTCTCCGGCCGAGAGTCGATCCATTCCTGCTTTGACGCGGTCACGGTCTTCCGGATGAATACCGTTGAGGAAATCGTCGGGTTGGGTGCGGAGTTGTTCGATCGACCGTCCCCAGATCTCCTCGTAGGCACTATTGATGAATAGGAGTTCGCTCCAGTCGGCCGAGAACATCCACAGGATGTCATTGGTGTGTTCGGCGATCTCGCGAATGCGTTGATCCCCATGATCGTCCATCCCGATTCTCGATTCGGAGTCGACGGCGTTTACGATTCGCTCGGCTAATATCCCGTTTTGATCAGATTCCGATCGTTGGCGGACGTAGTCGGTTACGCCCGCGGAGATCGCCCTACTGGCTATTGCCTCGCTCCCGGCATCGGGGAACAAAATAAACGGCAGCTCGGCGGTCTCCTCGCGAACGGACCTGAGCAACTCGATCCCGTTCCGATCGGGAAGGGCATATTTACTGACGATACAGTCGATCGGACAGTCGATGACGTGATCGTACGCCGCGTCGGCAGTCGTGGTGATGGTCGCCTCGATCCGTTCGTCTTTCCGTTCGATGTTCGTTGCTGTCGTCTCTCCAGCGGCTGGATCGGCATTAACATGAAGCACATCAATTGAGTCGGCCGATTCACCGCCCATTAGTCTCATATCATGGATTTCATTAATAATTTTTAGGGATCGATTTTTACTGATGAAAGCGACTCGATAGAGACGGGCTGATGATACCTGATGATTGGATCCGTTCGCTAGTCGTTGTTTGAATTGGATCGGTCCACCCGGTCGTATCCTTTCTCCGTCTTCGGCCCTGTGTCTGTACGATCAGGGACGGCGTTCTACAGGCGGAACAGGCCGAGTGCCTCGGGGCTTGATCTCGAGGCGGTTCACGATGCGATTGTGAAAACAGATCACCGATGATACCGGTCAGGAATCTTTGCCGTCGAGCATAAGCTGTTCGAGTGGGGATTGATCATACTGATAGAGGCGGATATCGGGAAACAGCAACAGCGATCCAGTAATGATCCAGAGACTCCCGATCAGCACGGCCCATGTCCAAGCCGTGAACATGCCGATGAAATGGTGGGTCAGCCAGATCCCGACGCCGAACGTAATAAAGAGGGCACCCACCGGAACGCTGGTTTCAGCATACGAACGCGATGTCATACTCATGACTGGAGGGTTCTGTCACTTATAATCGTGGGACAGAATTTCCATATCTGAAAATACAAGTAGCAAGTTAACATTGATATCTTGATATCGAGATGCACATTCTTTCGATTGAACGGGGCGTATGATACCGATTTTATAATACGCCACTTTCCATCGATCGATCGAAGACGCGTGTCTCAGACATCACGGCTCAGTTTCAGTATTGATACTTCGAGATGTTGAGGTAGGCTATTAACGATCCCGTCCCTACAGCCGCTAATGACCGTCGATCACGATCCGAATCGCGTCATTCGGGTGTTCGGCAAGCAACACTCCGTTGAGATCCTCGAGGCGGCCGACGATGCCGTTTCCGTTCAGGAACTGAGCGAGGAGCTAGATGTCCCCCAAACGACGTGCTACCGCCGCGTCGAGGATCTGCTGGACACTGGCTTGCTCGAATTCGAGGACAGCATCCTTTCTGAGGCCCAACAACGGGTCAATGTCTATCGGCGAAACATCGATGGGATCTCCGTAGGGTTCCACGGCGATGGTTTCTCGTTGTCCGTCGAAGAACGTTCGCGGGTCAAAAACAAACTCGATGACGTATGGCGGAAACTCCCTGATTCGACCTGATTCGATGGCGGGGGCGTTGTCATTCGGTATCGCTCATATTCTCAAGAACCGACCGATCCTAACTCGACGGGAGCCGATCGAACGACCGGTGAAAGTCAAAAGAGGTCTTCGGTAAAGGAATCGCCATCACCGTCGCCGCCTTCGAGTAATGAGAACCCGGCGGCGTTTCCGTAGACGGTGATGCCGCCGTGGCTGATCTCCATAGGGTAGACTTTGTTCTCGAAATCCTGCTTGCGCATCTTCGCCACCCACACATACCGGTTGACATCGGAACTCGTCGGCAGCTGTGAGAAATAGATGTTCCCGTCGGTGAGGAAGTTCTCCAGTCCGATTTCGGTCTCGGGGAACACCGCACCCTGTTCATTAATCAGCAATGCCGTTTGGCCGTTTGCCTTGAGGATATCGATAAACCGCAATAATGAGGTCCGTTGTTCCTGTTCGTCGTCGAAGAACATCGTAAACATCGTCAGCGAGTCCATAACGAGCCGTTGGTAGTTCTCATCGCTGATTACATCTAGTAGTTTATCGAACACCGTCGTGAAGTCTTCCTCTTGCAGCAGATCCCGTTTGTCATAGACGATGATTTCCTCTTCCTCGACGAGTTCGGCCCATCTATCGAACCCGATCGACTCGGCGGCTTGGCGGATGTCGGCCTCGTTCTCCTCGAAGGAGAGATAGATTCCTCGCTCATCGAATTCGGTGACGCCCGCATAGAGGAACTCCATCCCGAAAATGCTCTTGCCGGTCCCGGGGTTGCCTGACACCAAGACTGCGGATTCCTTGACGATCCCGCCGCCGAGAATATCGTCCAATCCTTCGACGCCCGTCGAGACGTAATTGACCATTCTCACACCCTTCTATGGCTTCCCTTATTAAGTAATATGCTGATCTTTCGCCCGCTTCCGTTTAAATAATCGGCATTGATCGCGGCTTTTTTCGTGTCCTTTCTGCTGATCGCTCCCTCAGGATTGAGCTCTCTTTGAGTTAGTTTTCCGTGGTCGTGTGCACGCGTGTGGGGAGACAACTCTTAGAGGATGATAACGGTAAGGAGGACGATGTTCCAGAACGTGACGAGAATCCCAAACACCGCCAGTCCCAACGGAACCCCGACCTGGTGAGGTTTGGGTGCCACGGTGTAGATGCCGGAACAAACGACGAACGTGGCTGTCTTCAGCCCGAACATCGCGGGCAAGCCGTGTTCTCGGATGATCGAAGCGATAAGCGGTCCTGTCTCGATGATATATTCCGTCGTCAATCCGATCTGTGTCGTCACGAGATCACCGATCCCGAAGAACACGATCGCGAGCAGCCAGAGTTCGGTTTCGATGGTGAGAAAGAAATCAATCTCCCCGCGAGGATTATCGTACTGGCCGTCGCTCTGCTCGGCTCCCTTCACCATGCCAGGTTATCTTGTTTATGTCATAACGAGTGATAAAAAGGTGTTGAATGTTGGCACAGCACAACTGAATGTCCGGGGTTCTGCGTTCTGGAGAATGTGACCGAGCGGTATGACGGATCCGCGTCGAAATTAATAGTCCACTCCCCACAGACGCTGTTGTTTGTGAGTGGTTCAGTCGGATCGAGCCGGCAGAACGACCAGAGGGCGGTCCTGAGGTGTCTCCATGTGGTCAGGCATAGTTCCTCGCCAGCAGTACCGGACGGCGATTACGGACCGGTTTCTGAAGACAGTATATTAATACCACTCAGTCCCAATATTGAAATGAAGCCACACGCGGCTGGTGGGCACCTATGAGCCGACTCGACGGATCCATGTGCCGTTTCGCATCCATCGCTCACCGACAACTATACCGACACTATACGGCATAGTGATAATGCGGGCTAGGTGTGTACCGACAATCGTCGAGCGCCTACAACCACCGCGGTGTCGTTGAGAGCAACACAACATGAGTTCCGGACCCGGATCCCAGACCTCCTCGCAGGCCTTACTGTCAGCGCCGCTGGCGAGCAGCGTTGACGATGAGGCGTGTTGCGAGCTGGTTGGCGAGCACCTTCGCCCCGGAGCTGTGGTCTTTTTCATCACGGTCACCCAATCGCCATCGGATCGACTCTCGGTCTATCGGGAATACGGACCGGACGACATCGATGTCCAGTTCGAGTTAGTGGCTGTTGACAACCAAAACACCCCGACAGAACTGGATGAGGCCAGCGTCCGAGAGGGATCCGAGGAACTCACTATTACTACCGTCCGCAATGCGCGGGATATCACCCGGCTTGGTCTGGCTATCAACAAACGCCTTCAGGATGTCGCCAATAATCGGCCGGTTGTCGTCTGCTTCCATTCCTTGACCGCCTTGTTACAGTTCGTGGATGAGGACATCGCGTTCCGGTTTATCCACACGCTCAACGGTGTCGTTGAATCCCACGACGGGAGTGTTCACTACCATATCGACTCCAACGCCCACTCGCCCGAGGTAATGGGAACGTTCCGGCCGCTTTTCGATACCGTCGTCGACGGCGACGAACTCGTTCGGACCAAACGCGATATGGAAAAGATCAGAGAAGTATCCGATCGCCCGCCGGCGATCGAACTGGAACCATCGACGGAGCCCGAGGCGGACACCCGGGAAACCAACGATATCTCGACATCACGATCCGGCGCCACTAAATCCGAGCCAGAGGAATTCGAAACCTCGGACCCGATCACTCTCGATGTCGAGGATCTTTCCGGTCCGATCCGATCCGAGTCCGACGCAGATCCGGCAACGACCACGGATGCCGGACCGATAGAAGGGGACACTGAGACGGCTGAGGCGTCAACGACAACACCGACGTCGGATACGTCCTCGGGGACGACCTCCACCGGAGCTGAGACCGACCAGTTTACGCCCGGATCGGAGCCGGACTCCGAGTCGACGCCAACACGGATCGAGCCGGAATCCCTCTCCCGACAGGACAAACCGCTTCCGGAGCTTGACAGCGCCACGATTGATTCACGACCGGATGCGGCGGTCGAGTACGACTCCGCCATCGATGCTGCTGACGCTCGCGAGTTGATCCAAACCAACACCCACCGTCTCGCGGAGGGGTCCCATCCCCTTCCCGAGCAGCCCGAAAGGCATTCAACAACAACCCGCGATCACCTGAGCCAATCGATCGACCAGGACGACACTCTTGCAGAGTGGCAGTGGGTAACTGACACCGCCGACGCCGAAGCGGACGTGTCGACCGACGGCACGGCCGACATCCAGACGTGGGAGTGGGCGGATCGATCCGGTGATACTGCCACCGATACCGATTCCGGAACGCAGGCTACCCCGACAGCCTCGGCGATCGGTGATGATACCGACACCATATCCGATCGGACGACGACGGAGACACGCTCGGCGGTCGCGGCGAATGAAACCACTACGACGACGATCGATATCGGCTTTCTCGCCCAGACGCTGATCGGAATACTCCTCCTGGTTGGAGGTATCGCACTTGCTCTGCAGGGCGAGTCGCTCCTCGCCGGACTCGGTATCGTCGTGACCGCGTTCCTTCCGGCTTCCGTTTCACTGACACTCGTCGGGGCAGGGATCGGCGGAATCGGCGCACTCGTTCTCTTCTTACGGTGAAGAGAGGAACAAACCGCGCTGTCGATCGATCTCGGACGTCGGGACAGCGGACTGAACTGTTTTGCCGACCCCACTCCTTTTGCAGATATGGAACTCGTCTCTGTCGCCGCGCTTGCGGATAACCGTGTTATCGGCAAGGATGGGGAGATACCGTGGCATTTGCCGGCGGATAAACGCCAATATCGGGCCCGTATCGCGGACGATCCCGTCATCCTGGGACGTCGAACCTTCGATGCGATGCGATCGGAACTCCCGGGACGAGCCCAGATCGTCATGAGTCGATCGGAACGGGAGTTCGATGTCGAGACTGCGCATCATGCCTCGACGGTTGACGACGCGGTCGATATCGCCGAATCGCGCGATGCGGACGTCGCCTACGTTATCGGCGGCGGTGCCATCTATGCGCTGTTTCAACCGCACCTCGACCGGATGGTGTTGAGTCGGGTTCCTGGCGAGTACGACGGGGATACCTACTACCCGGAGTGGGATTCCGAGGAATGGGAGCTCGTCGAGGAGACACCGTACGACGGCTTTACCCTCGAGGAATGGATCCGAAGGAACAACGTCTGAGCGTTTTTATCCGGCGCTCGATCCACGATCCGCGTTGTGAACCATCCCGCCGCCTCCCTTGGCTCAGTGGGTGTCGGTCATCGGATACGACACAGCAGACCTCACAGTAGCCGGTACCGGCCGTCGGATTCGGCGACTTCCCCGGCGTGAGCGAGCTTCGATAGTGCCTTCCGGACGTACTCCGCTGATACGTCTCGTTGGGTCGCATAGTCGAGTATCGCTTCGGCGGTCGGCTCCTCGAGCTCCTTGATGGCGGACCGGACGATCGCTTGCCGGCTGGTTGATCCGCTGGCTTGTCCCCGTTCGGCCCGATCGGCGGCGGCATCGACCGCATCGACATCGACCCCTTTGGCATCGAGGTAGGCGTCGTGGTCGATGCCCGCCTCGCTGATCTCCTCTTCGAGTTCGCTGAACGTGTCGAGCTCCGCAAAGGCGTCCCCATGGCCGCTTCGGGTGGCCAACATCGAGGCCCGAACCTCGCGGGCGTGATTCTCGTCATCGGTTGTTACGAACTGCTTGAGCCGCTCGAACTGGTGCCGGCGGCCACACCGGGGACATTCCGTCGTCTCCGGCGTCCCCTCGACCAGCCAGAGGGCCTCACAGTCCCGACAGCCCACCACGGCGTACATGTTTGATAGTTCCCGTTGATACCGGTTGAACTTACCGGGAGGATGGGTGGCCATCCGCCGAAGGTTTACGGTCTCGGCTTCGGTTGGCTGGGATATGGACACCGACCACCGATCCGATCACACACCGACCGAAGTCGTCGATGGCGTTTTCCTCAGCCAACTGGCCGCCGGCGAGCGAATGAGCATCCAGCACGTCCACGTCGAACCCGGCGCGGAGGTGCCCGAACACAGTCACGAACACGAACAGCTCGGATTCATCTATCAGGGTGCATTGACGTTTCTCGTCGACGGTGAGGAGATCGTCTGTGACGCCGGCGACTCCTACGCGCTGGCCTCCGAGGAGCCCCATGGCGCGGTGAACAACGGGGAGACGGCGGTCAAGGCGATCGACATCTTCAGTCCGCCGCGGCTCGACGTCCCCTGGATGGAAGATTGATTCTGTCCTGTGGATAAACAGGGACCGGGCATTTCCGTCTCGTTACCGCTATCAGCCCTCTCTCGAGGACGTTGCGGACTGGACCGTTTAGGCCAACCGTTCGATGTGCTGGACGACGCGGTCGGCGAATTCACTCGTCGCTACCTTTTCGCCGCCCTCGATCTGGCGGTGGAGGTCGTAGGTGACGTACTTCTCGGCGATCGTCGCCTCGACGGCGTCGCCGACGAGATCGGCCGCATCATCCCAGCCTATGTACTCGAGCATGATCCGGCCCGAGAGCATCAGTGCCGAGGGGTTGACCTTGTCCTGGCCGGCGTACTTCGGCGCCGAGCCGTGGACGGGTTCGGCGAGGAGCCGGCCGTCACCGATGTTCGCTCCGGGGGCGATGCCGAGCCCGCCGATCTGGGCACCGGCGGCGTCGGAGAGGTAGTCGCCATTGAGGTTCGGCATCGCGAGAACGTCGTACTGGTCGGTTCGGGTCAACAGCTGCTGGAGCATGTTGTCGGCAATGCGATCGTTGACGACAACGGCGTCCTCAGGCGCCTCGCCGTCGCGTTCCTCCCAGAGGGTGTCTTCGGTGATGACTTCGTCACCGTACTCCTCCTCAGCGACCTCATACCCCCAGTCCCGGAAGGCCGCCTCGGTGAATTTCATGATGTTGCCCTTGTGGACCAATGTGACTGAGTCACGATCGTATTCGAGGGCGTAGTCGATAGCCTTCCGGACGAGTCGCTTGGTCCCGAACTCCGAGATCGGCTTGATCCCGATGCCGACGGGACCGTCGTGAATCGTGTCGGTGTAACCCATTTCGTCTTCGACGAACTCCCGTACCTGCTCGACCTCATCGGTACCGGCCTCCCACTCGATGCCGGCGTAGACGTCCTCGGTGTTCTCCCGAAACGTGACCATATCCATCTCCTCGGGCCGTTTGACCGGTGATGGGACGCCTTCGAGGTGGTAGGTCGGGCGCATGTTCGTATAGAGGTCGAGCTTCTGGCGCAGGGCGACGTTGAGGCTCCGAAAGCCCGAGCCGACCGGGGTCGTCAGCGGTCCCTTGATCGCGACGCGGAACTCCTTGATGGCTTCAACCGTATCATCGGGGAGGTTCTCGTCGTATCGGTCTCGGGCGCTCGCACCGGCGTAGACCCGCATCCATTCGATCGAGCGGCCGGTCGCATCGGCAGCGGCCTCGAGGACCTGCTGGGCCGCCGGCCCGACGTCCTCGCCGATTCCGTCGCCGTAGATAATGGGAATGATCGGCTGGTCGGGGATATCGAGTGTATCCGTCTCGGCATCCTCGACGGTGATTCGATCGCCTCGATCGGGGACCTCGACTTGCTCGTATTCGTAGCTCATAGTCGGAGGGTCGCCGCTGGCCGGTAAAAGGGCTGCGTAATCCGTTTTCACGATCTGCCTGAAGGACAAACGCCGGCAGGCTGGGTCGGGCGCGCGAACGCTTATGCCACCGCCACAAGGAAGATCGGACATGCAGGTCATTGCGCATGGCGGCGCCGGTGGTGCACCGGATGATCCCGACGCCCGACAGGACGTTCTTCACGAGGCCGCCGCGGCAGGCGCTGAACAGACTGACGTGGTCGATGCCGTCGAGGCGACGATCAACGTCATGGAGGACTCACCACGGTTCAACGCTGGCCGTGGCGGCGCCGTTCAGATCGACGGCGTGATCCGCACGGACGCGGGGATCATGACCGACGATCGTCGTGCCGGAGCCGTCTGTTCGATGCCGGGGGTCAAAGACGCCGTTAGTGCTGCCCGTGTCGTCCTTGAGGAGACGCCGCACATTCTCGTCAGCGGTGACCACGCCGTTGCACTCGCCGCGGAGTATGGGGTGGAGGCGGGCGTTGATCTCTGGACCGAACGGACCCGCGACCGCTGGGATGAGGCGGATCCACCGTCGGCTGCGCCACTCGGAGAACAGCTTGCCTGGCTTCGCGAGCACTTCGGCCGGAGCGAGGGGGGCGACGGGGTGCTCGCCGATCTCGATCACGACACCGTCGGCGCAGTCGCGGCCGACGGCCAAGGTGGGTTCGCGGCGGCGACATCGACGAACGGCCGGTGGCTCGCGATGACGGGGCGGGTCGGCGATGTCCCTCAGCTCGGCAGCGGCTTCTTCGCCGCCCCGGCCGGGGCGGCGAGTACGACAGGTGCCGGCGAGGACATCGCGAAGGTCACGCTCACCCGCCGGGCGGTCCGCCATCTCGAAGCGGGCCACAACGCCGGACGGGCAGCCGATCTCGCGATCGAGGAATTTGCCGAAATCACCGGGGCTACTGCCGGCGTTATCGTCTTGGATCGGGACGGCAATGCCGGGAGTGCCTACAATAGTGAAGCGATGCAGACAAGCGTCGCCCGTCGATAACTGGACGGTCTGATACTACGTATCACGCCGTTTGAGATGGGTGTCCGGCCGGAGTGTTTCGGTCAGTACTGGGGTCCCCCGAGCGAAGCGGTTTTACCGATACACCGCTAAACGCGATCGAATGCCATCCCGCGGTGTCGATGAGGACAAGCGGGCCACGCTCCGGCGGTTCGCCGCCTTAGGTGCCGCCTCGCCGCTCGCCGGGCTCATTGATAAGGCCGCCGCGACCGACAGCGACGCCCCGGATGCGATCGCCGGCTACGTGACGGCGACGCCCGGCGCTCACTTCTCGAAACTCCGGGACGACCTCAAACTCGGGACTGGCGAGACCCAACACCACCTCAGACGGTTGCTCGAAGCCGATGTCATCGAGAGCCGCCGTGACGGCGACTATCGGCGGTTCTTCCCGGCCGATCAGTTCTCGGCGTTCGAACAGATTGCTCTCGGCTATCTCCGCCGGGAGACAGCCCGGGGGATGGTCATCGAACTCCTGCGGGATCCGACGGCCACCGGCGGCGATCTCGCGGCGTCGCTCGACGTCTCTCGACCGACGATCAGCAAATACGCCACCGAACTCGCCGAGGCCGGCTTGCTTTCCCGTGAGAACGGGTACACGCTGGAGGAGCCGGAAACGATGCTGGTCTTACTCGTACGCTATGCCGACTCTTTCGACGCCGAGACGGCCGCCTTTGCATCGGAGGTCGCCGGCCTGATCACCGTCGACGCTTCTCGGTAGTCACTCGACTTGGTAGTGTTCACGACGTCCATCCTCGGTCGTTCGTCCCCGACACCCCGAGCGTTCCGCCGACCGTCCTCAGCCAGAGACCATCCAGGTCGTGCTCGAAGAATAGCCCCACTTCTCGACATCGATGTCGAACTCCCCCTGAGCGATCGCGGTCATGTTCGTCCCGACCTCCTTGGCCGTGAGTCCAAGCTCCTCGCCGATGAGCCGGGATTTGAAGTAGGTCTGCTCGTTCGCGTTCGCCCGGAGGTACTCAAGGATGCGGCGCTGTTTATCCGAGAGGTCCGCGGTGGTCGATGGGACGGTCGCGCTCATACTCGAACGGTAGGCACATATCCCCTTGATGGATTTGGTACGTCCGGATAACCCGCCTCTGTCTGGCAATTTTTCCATCTTTGCGCTCAACAATCAACCGTCAACCATCCATCTTCCTCGGTGATTGGTACGGGAGGTTAACAGGCGTACGTACGGTCTTCACCGTCGGCATCGATGGCTCGTGATCGTCTCTTGTCGATCGAATATCACAACACCCACCCGTATCGATCCTCGTCGTTGGTCCCGCCGTGCTCCAGAAGGTTCTTGGCCGATCGAATCCGAGTCAGAATGAATGTCCGGTGGCGCGTCAGTGGCCGTCAGCGTCGTTCTCCCTGCCTATAACGAGGCGGCCACCATTGAGACGACCGTCCAGCGGACGATCGAGACGCTCGCGGGTTTTCTCCCTGCCGATGCCTTCGAGGTCATCATCGCCGAGGACGGATGTACGGATCGAACTCCGGAGATCGCCGCCGAGCTCGCAGCCACTGACGACCGCATCCGCCATCTCCATAGCGACGATCGCCTTGGACGCGGTCGAGCGCTCGAACGAGCGTTCCGGATGGCCGAGGGAGAGACCCTTGCCTATCTCGATACGGATCTGGCCACCGACATGGACCACCTCGAAGAGCTCATCGACAGCGTCCGGACGGGCGAGGCGGATATAGTCATCGGATCACGGTGGATGCCAGGCCATGAAGCCGATCGCCCGGCTAAACGGGGTGTCCCGAGCTTGGGGTTCAACTTCCTCGTCCGAGTCATGCTCCGATCACGGCTGCGTGACCATCAGTGTGGCTTCAAGGCGTTCGACCGTGAGGCGCTGTTCGATGTCCTTGCGGACGTCGACGACGAACATTGGTTCTGGGATACGGAGGTTCTTGTCCGCGCTCAGCGGGCGGGCTATCGGGTCAAGGAATTTCCGGTCGAGTGGTCACCTCGGGGCGACACCAAGGTCGATCTCGTTCGTGACATCCTCGGGATGGGGAGTCAGATCCTCCGCACCTGGTGGCAACTCACCGTTCAACCACGGATCACGCCGCGCCGGTCGATCGCTGCCGGCGTTCTTCTGACCGTCGTTGCGATCGCTCTGATGACGCTGTATCTCGATTTCGATGTCGTCCTTGAGGAGATGAGGACAGCGTTCGAGGACCATCCCGTGTTATTGCTCGCCGCCACTGCCGTTTACATCCTCTCGTGGCCGCTCAGGGGGGCCCGATACCGCGATATCCTCGCCGAACTCGGTTTTCACGAACGGGTTGGGTTTCTCACCGGTGCGGTGTTCATCAGCCAGACCGGCAACTTAGTCTTCCCGGCCCGGGCGGGGGATGCAGTCCGGGCGTACGTCGTCAAGGCGCGGCGAAACATCCCCTATCCGTCGGGCTTTGCGTCCCTGGCCGTCGAACGGGTGTTCGATCTGCTGACCATCGCGGTGCTCGCCGGGACTGTCCTCGTCGGACTGGTTCTGACGGATGGCGCCGCCCAGGTGGCCGCGGCGCTGGCCGCCGACATCCCACCGGTCAGGTTCGGCGGCCGTACTGTCGATCCAACCCAGGCCGCCCGAACGGCGCTGACGGTCGCGGCCGGCGTCGGGGCGGCAGCCGTCCTCGCGGTCGCAGTCATCGTCTGGTCGGCTCGGACGAATGACGGTCGGATCCGGCGATTCGTCGGTCGGTTCTCGTCGGATTCGTACGTCGAGTATGTGGCCGGCATCCTCGAGCGATTCGTCGGCGACATTCAGACCGTCGCCGGATCGGCGGCCTCGTTCGCCAGAGTCGGGCTCTCCTCGCTGGTCATTTGGACGCTCGACGTCGTGACGGCCGTGTTGGTCCTCGCAGCGTTCGATCCGGCACTGTCGTTCGGACCGCTGTTGGCGGTCGGATTCTTCGCGGTCAGCGTCGGCAACCTCGCGAAGGTCCTGCCGCTATCACCCGGTGGGCTCGGCCTCTATGAGGGGGCGTTTACCCTCCTCGTCGTCGGGCTGACGCCGCTTTCGGTGAGTGTCGCCCTAGGGGCGGCGGTCGTCGACCACGCGATCAAAAACACCGTGACCGTCGTCGGCGGGATCGTTTCGATGCTGGTGCTCAACGTCTCGCTCACCACGGCCGTCGAGGAAAGCCGAGATATCAGTCCCCGTGAGGCCGACTGATCGCTCCCCGATAATCGTGACTGATCCGTGGATCAGCCGTGCAACCACGCTCGATTCTCAATCCGATTGTGGTATTCTGACGCATGGTAACTCCCACCGCAGTCTGGTGATTTTCGCGCCCGATATCGGCGAATTTAAATGTTCGTTCTCCGACGTACCAGGTAGCAATCGGAGTCTATCGTCCGGAGTAGCGATTCCTTCCGGGCTTCTCCAACCATGACATCTATCAGAACCACGCAGCGAGAGAAGGAATCGGAGCGCGATCGAGGAGCGGATCTCACCTGCCCGGAATGTGAGGGCAACCTCATCGCCGACGAGGCGCACGGCGAGACGACGTGTGCAGACTGTGGTCTGGTCGTCGATGCCGACGAGATCGACCGTGGACCCGAGTGGCGGGCGTTTGACTCCCGGGAGAAAGACGAGAAATCCCGCGTCGGCGCTCCGACGACGAACACGATGCACGACAAGGGGCTGTCGACGAACATCGATTGGCGGGATAAAGACGCCTACGGGAAGTCGTTGAACGCCCGCCAGCGCGAGAAGATGCAGCGGTTGCGGACCTGGAACGAACGGTTCCGGACGCGCAACTCGAAAGAGCGCAACCTCAAGCAGGCGTTGGGCGAGATCGACCGGATGGCCTCGGCGCTTGGATTGCCCGAGAACGTCCGGGAGACCGCCAGCGTGATCTACCGGCGGGCGCTCGACGAGGACCTGTTGCCCGGCCGCTCGATCGAAGGCGTCGCGACATCCTGTGTCTACGGGGCGGCTCGGCAAGCTGGCGTGCCCCGAAGCCTCGATGAAATCAACGACGTCTCCCGCGTCGAGAAGGACGAAATCGCCCGAACTTACCGCTACGTTGTTCGGGAACTCGGTCTCGAGATCCAGCCGGCCGATCCCGAGAGTTATGTTCCCCGGTTCGCCTCCGACCTCGATCTCGCCGAAGAGGCCGAACAGCGCGCCCGCGAACTGCTCGCATCCGCGAAGGAACAGGGTGTCCACAGCGGCAAAAGTCCGGTCGGACTCGCGGCCGCCGCCATCTACGCCGCCGCCCTCCTGACCAACAACCGTGTCACCCAAGCGGCCGTCAGCGAGGCGGCCGATATCAGCGAGGTCACGATCCGGAACCGCTATCACGAGCTGTTGGAAGCCGAAGAGGCATTGCCCGCTTGATTATTGGGTCGCCGTCGTGGGATGTCCCACGCGATTCACCCAGATGATGTCGCATCAAACGAACCGGTATCCTCGAATTCGGCATGGTTGACGAGATACGTTTCCCCATCCCTCGTCACGTCTTCCACCTGATAGAACTGAATCCGTTCTTCCTGTTTGGTCATCACCGGGAACCCATAGTTAGTTGCTGTGTAGCCTAATTCCTCGCCCCCCGTTTGTCGCTTTTCGACGAAGTCTCTATGCCGTTCTAAGCGACGATGGAGGATATCACGGGTGATCTCTCCGATTTCACCCATTCGTTCATTGAACACCGTGGTGAACTCCGCCTCGAGTTCGTATCCGACTGAATTGCGCCCCGCGACGATCGCGGCTAATGAGGTCGTCCCCGTCCCCCAAAAGGGATCCAGAACCGTATCGCCGTACACCGAGTACATGTTGATGAGTCGGTATGGGATCTCGAGCGGATAGGCCGCGGATCGATCCCGAAGGTCACTGCTGTCTAATTTCTGCAGAGTGCCCTTGATATCCATCCATACATCCGAGAACCACTCGTTACGCTCTTCCCAGAAGTAGGCAGCATTGTATCGTCGTTCTGCGCCGGGCTCGAACGATCGTTTCGCCTCGCCGTTTCGGAAGATGAGAATGTATTCGTGTTCGAGTGTGGCGTACGCGTTCGGGGGTAACATTCCCGAGCCCATGAATTTCGCTGCCGAATTCGCCGGCTTTCGCCAGAGGATTTCCGGTAGTGGTTCGAAGCCGAATCGCTCAAATGCATCGATAATACGCGAGTGATTCTGGTAGACCCGAAAACTGCCGTCGACTTTTCGAGTCGCATCGCCGATGTTTATGCAAGCGATGCCGCCATCGGTGAGAACGCGGGCCACCTCCGCCCAGACGGTTTCGAGTTCTCGGTGCATCAGCTCAAAAGCATCGTGTCCCGCACCCCGTTCGAGGTGATCGCCGATGTCGGGGTTCAATTCCCCGAATACCGCATCCCACATCTCGATCATCGGATACGGCGGGGACGTCACAACGAGATCGATTGTCCCATCGTCGAGTTCCGCCATCTGTCTGGCATCATCGACGAATATCCGATGGGTAGTCTCCATTAGTGGTAGTTGTCGGAGCTGAATGCTTAGTTTCTGTTAATCCCCGTTCGACTAACGTGAAATCACATCGTCCAACATCGCCACTCGTGTCTCCTCTGGAGCCACACACGGTTTATGTACTCGCCGTGGATACCGGCGGTCATGGATCGGAGCCTCGCCTTCGAGGAGCTCGTCCTCACGGCCCCGACCGACGATCTCGGGGATGAACCGATGGCCCGGGGAACGGCCGACGCCGTCGAGTTCCGGATGGATCTCGCTGTCGATCCACTTGAACAGCTTAGGGCGTACGACGGCGTGTTACCCCTGATCGCGACCAACCGGGCCGAGTGGGAAGGTGGCGGGGCGGCCGACGATCCCGCTCGGCTCGCGGCCCTCGAAACCGCAGCCGAACACGACGCCGTCGCGGCGATCGATGTCGAACTCCGTTCGATCGAAGCCGGTGACGCCGACGCTCTCCTCGATCACGCCGCCGACCGGACGGTCCCGGTTATCGTTTCGGTTCACGACTTCGACCGAACACCGGCTGAGGAAACTCTTGTCGATCTGCTCCGACGGGCCTGTAACCACGGTACTGTCGGCAAGCTCGCGGTAACCGCCACCGGCCCTGCTGATGTGCTCGATCTGCTGTCGGCAACGTGGACACTGGTCACCGATGGTCACCAGGTTGCCACGATGTGTATGGGCGGGGCAGGGCGACACTCACGGGCGATCGCCCCGCTGTATGGTTCCTGTATCGCCTATGCGCCGGTCGATCCCGAACGGGCGACCGCCCCCGGTCAGTACGATCTATCGACCCTTCGCTCGCTGATCGATCAACTGCGTGCGGAAGATTAACTTGTCTCGGCTAGGGAAAGTGGCCTAATGGCACAGAAACGGCCGTGGCTTGCGGGGTTACTCGCCCTGCTGTACCCCGGCCTGGGACATCTCTATCTGCGGGCGTGGCTCCGGGCGATTGCCTGGTTCGGGCTTGCATTCCTCACCGTCTCGGTCATCATCCCCGAGTCGGTCCTGACCGCGTTCCAGAACGGTGGCATCACCGCCATGATCGAGGCATCCCAGTCGATCCCGTTTACGGAGATCCTGCCACTGTTCGTGATTCGGATCCTCAATGTCATCGACGCCTACTGGCTGGCGATCCAGCGCAACCGCCAGCGAACGAGCTACGTGATGGAGGCCAATACCTGTCCGAACTGTGGGAAGGAACTCGACGAGGAACTCTCCTTTTGTCCGTGGTGTACGGTCGAGCTTTCGGAGTACCACGAACAGGAGCAAGACGAAACCGACACCGACTCCGCTATTTTTCGATAATCGATTCTTCGACGGCCTCGCCGAAGTGCCGGGCCGTCTCCTCGTAATAACAGAGTATCTCGTCGCCTTCTTCGAGATCTGTCACCGCCGTCCGGCCGTCGGCGGTAGCGACCTTGATCGTCTCGGCGTTCTGGACGAGCGTCTCGATACGGTCGTCGCCGAGTTCCGCCTCGATCCGGAACATCGGGCGCTTTTCGATCTTGACCCGCCCGACGACAGCCTCGCGGGTGTTACCGTCGGTGTCGACGATCTGGATCTCGTCACCGCTTTTGAGTTCGGCGAGATATTTCGTCTCCCCGCCCGGTGTCCGGATGTAGGCGTGGACGGCGCCGGCGTTGACGCGGAACGGTCGGGAGGCGACGTACGGTGAATCGGCGGTCTCGGCGTGGATGAAAAAGAGCCCCCGGCTCATCGATCCCACCAACATCCCCTCGTCGTGGTTCATCAACGAGCCGGTATCGACACAGACCCGATCGGCGAGTCCTGTCCGTTCGATCGAGGTGATCGTCGCCCGCTGGAGGTCGAGCGTTTCGCGGTCGGCCTGATCGCGCATCTCGACGGTACGTCTGATCTCGTCCGGATCGTCGGTGTCGAGCAGGACGCCATCGGCACCTAGTTCGAGTGTCTCGAAGGCGGTCTGGGCTTCCTCGGCGGTCGTTACGCCGGCGATGAGGTCGGTCTCTTCACCGATCCTGGCGATCAGATTCTCGAGGGGGATGATCTGCCAGTCCTCGCCGATGACGATGGTGTACTCGGCATCGACGGCTGCCTCCTGAGCGAACGCTTCGTAGTCCTCGTCGAAGATCCGGATGTAGGCCCCGCTGACAGCCTCCTCGCGGCGCAGTGTCGTGAGATCGGCCGATCCGCCGAAGTCGTTGGGGAGATCGACCGTCCCGTCCCCCTCGCCGTCCTTGCCGACGATGTAGGCGTCGGCCGGTGTGTCGGGTTCATCGCCGCTCTCGGCGTCTAAGACGTGGACGTCTTCGGTCCGGAAGGCGGCGACGTTGACGTCCCCCAGTTCTCGGACGCGATCGACGTCCCATTCGTCGACGAGGACCCAATCGACACCGGCTTCAAGCCCCGCCGTGATGCGTCGTTTCCGCGCCTCCCAGTCGCCGACCTCCTCGTCGGCTTTCAACCAGACCGAGCGTGTCATATCCGAACTCTCGCGGGCGGCATTCTTGAACGTGGCGAACCCCGTGATCCGTCGAGTGTCCGTGATGGGCGACGAGCTATTCGGGGGTCGGTCCGTCTTATCCGACAGTCGATTCATCGGTCATCGGATAGATCCCGCTGCCGATCATCGAGAGGACGACGTCCCCGTCGTCGTTGTGGGTCTCGATGTGGGACTGGACGCGACCGAGTCCCTCGCGCCACTCCGGTTCGGTGTCGATGATCTCCCGACGGACCGAGAGGACATCACCCGGTCGGACCGGTGTCGGCCAGCGAAGCTCGTCGACCCCTGTCGATCCGAGCGTGTTCGAATCCTCGAGTTCGTGATCGACCAGCATCCGCATCGTCATCGCCGCGGTATGCCAGCCGCTCGCGACGAGTTCGCCGAACATCGATTCCGCGGCGGCCGTTTCATCGATATGGAAAGGTTGAGGATCATACCGTTCGGCGAATTCGATGATCTCGGCTTTGGTGACCTCGTAGGCGCCGAAGGTTCGGGTATCACCGACCGTCGCGTCCTCGAATGACTGGAGTGACATATGCTCCGGCTTGGCCCATGCGATAAAAAGATCCGCCGTTGCCCCCGCGTGCTGAGACGTTTTTCGATTCGGAGCGGTTCGGCTGCTCCGACCGTCAATCGTTCGGGACGGGTTAGAGACCGGAGCGTTCGAGCGCGGTTTCGGCCGATACGCCGTCGTGGACGACGCTGGCGACCGCGCTGGCCATCGCCGCTGGATCCTCGTGTTGGAAGATCGTCCGTCCCATCGAGACGCCGGCAGCGCCGGCGTCCATGGCGCCACGGACCGCCTCAAGCGTCGCGAGATCACCCTCGGGCTCGCCGCCGGCGATGATCACCGGTTTCGCCGTCGAGCCGGTGACGTGTTCGAAACTGTCGGGATCGCCGCTGTAGGACGTTTTGATGAGGTCGGCGCCGAGTTCCTCGCCGAGACGGACCGCATGGCCGAGGGCCTCCGGATCGTCACCTTCGATGTCCGGTCCGCGGGCGTACGTCATCGCGAGGACCGGCATCCCGTAGCGGTCCGCTTCGTCGGTTACGTTCGCGAGATCCTCGATCTGCTCGCGCTCGTAGTTACTCCCGACGTTGATATGGAACGACACCGCGTCGGCCCCCGCCCGGATCGCTTCTTCGACGGTCCCGGTCATCCGTTTGTCGTTCGAATCCGGACCCAACACCGTCGATCCGTTGAGGTGGACGACGTAGCCAGCGCCGTTGCGGTTGGGATGAACCCGTGGGGCGATCCCCTTTTGTGTCAGTACCGAGTCGGCGCCGTTGCGTGTCACGGCGTTGATCGTCGACTCGATGTCGCGCAGCCCGTCGACTGCACCGAGCGTGATCCCGTGATCCATCGGGACCATGACGAATCGACCATCCGTTCCGATCCGGTCGAGTCGCGCTTGTGTACCGATTGTCATGGTGTGAGGTTCTGTGTCAACCGGCGGTTATAAAGACTACGAGGTGGTCCTCGTTGTCGATCGGCGAGCGATTCGATCACTACATTCAGTCTGGGAAACGTATCAAGGGTCGTCCTCGACCCGGCGATCGTGAGATCCGTGTTCAGGTCGTATCGGTGGCTGTCTCAGCACCAGCGAGCACCCCTTCTTTGAGCTCTCGTGCCTTCGCTTCCAGTCGATCCTCGACATCCTCACCCTCCGCGACGATGTCCACGAGTGCGCTGCCGACGATGATCCCATCGGCGCCCGCCCGGATGATATCCCTGGCGTGTTCGCCGGTCTTGATCCCGAAGCCGACGGCTTTGGGGATATCATATCCATCGAGCCG
>JBDGPX010000062.1:0-20206 GCA_042219475.1 Halobacteriales archaeon | reverse complement strand
CTGAAACTCCCAACGTGGGAATCCCACGGCCTTCAGCCGTGGGAGGAGGTCAAACCAAGACGGTCGTCCCGAACAACGTCGCCACTGTGATCGTGATCAGTGCTGTCAGTAAAATCCCGAGGTATGGTGAGAGCCGATCGATGAAATCCGATCCGTGGATTGCCTCGTGAACGCTCATAAGTGAATGTTGTGGTAATCTCAACTTAAGAGTGCGTCCGCAATCATCAAATCTGATAACAAGAGGGCTCACAGAAGATGAAATCGGTAGTCGATCCGGATGAACGACCGCTGCTCCGCTCTCATGGGCTGTATGCGAGTTACGCCGGGGTCGGAATCGATCATCGGGGCACCATTATACCGCCTTCCAATAGTCGAATCGTACCTATCACTGAAGTATCGTCAGTCCCAGCAATAGTCGCAGGACACACATCGAATCAATCGATTGGCGTATCACCCCACAGCCTACGCATGCTCTCTGTCGACGACTTGACCGGATCCGATCGTCGGTTCCTCTCGTTATCGGTCCCGATCGCTGCATTCATCGGTGGATTGTGCTGTTTCACGCCGGTCGTCGTTGTCCTCCTTGGGCTCGGATCGGTCAGTTACGCGATCGCATTAACTGATCTGCTCTACTACGAGTTTCGGTGGGTGTTCCAGCTGGCGGGGCTGACATTCATCGTCGGTGCGGTCGGTGTCTATTTTTACACGAACGAGGGTGTCTGTAGTGTGGATGCAGTGGTTCGCAAGCGCCGGAAGATCCTCAATCTCCTTGGGGTGGCACTTCTTCTGGCGGTGTTCGGGTATGTGATCTGGCTCTACGTTATCGTCGAGTTCCTCGGGCTGTTGCTCGGCATCTGGTGAACTGCTTCGAGATCAAGCCCCGAGGCATTCGCCTTGTTTTTCTGTAGCCGATTGTCGGCACAGATAGCGATCTACGCGTAGCCCGACGGGGATTCCAAACAGGATACTGTCGGCTTTTTTCAGCCATCGACTTACAAAAAAGTGCGTGACTGGATGGCTATGACGGGGGTGATCCGACCGCTGTCCGATTAGCCCTTCACCTCGATCTTCTTGCCGCGGGTGGTGGCACCCTCGACGACCGGCAGGCGGACTTCAAGGATGCCGTTGGTGTATTGTGCCTCGATCTTCGCGTCGTCAATCGTCTTCGGGAAGCGGAACCGACGGTGGTAGGTCTTGCGCTGCCCGCGTGTCTCGTCCTCGTGTTCGGCGGCGATGTTGAGGACGCCATCGTCCCAGGTGACGTCGATCTCATCACGGTCGAAGCCCGGCATTTCGACGCTCAGGACGAACTCGTCGTCCTCTTCGTACAACTCGTAGTCGTCACGACCGGTCTCGAACAGTCGGCTCGGCAGGTCTATGTCCTGGAACCAGGAACTCGTTGGACTTCGCGGTAGAGCCATGGCTGATCACCCTGACTCCAAGTGAATCGTGTTTGGGAATCGTAAAAAATTTTTCTACATTTCCCAATCGATCCGCTATCCCCTAGCTGTCGCTCTCGGCACTCATCGTCGGATCCGGGACGGGCTGTTGTCTCGTCCCTTCGCGGGCTGCTCGACGACAGCATCGGTCGCTCTCTACTGGCCATGGGGTCCGATGTCGGCAACGTATTTGGGAGTCGCAACCCACAGACGATTGTATCCGGATGGCTGTCCTCGACGACCTCTCGGGATTTTCAGTGAATTAATGCTTGACTTCGAATTTAATGCTTGACTTCGAATTGGACCTTTTTGAGTGGTTGTTTACCCTGGGATTGGTTCTGACGACATGTCAGAATCACCTTGACGATTTCTAGCGTGTCGCCTGCTTCAGGATTAGTTGCATTGTTCAGGATATTGATGTTGAATCCGATGTCTGTATCGGCGGTCCGAACCTTGTGTTTGCCGTTATTGCCTTCACATCCGAGTTCGACTTTCTCCGGACGTAGATCTTCCACCAAGGTAACCGTATCACCTTCTTCAACGCCCCGGATGTATCCAACGCCTTTCGCGTTGTGGGCTGCCGTACTACCACTCAGTGCAACACCACCAACCACGAATCCCCCGGACACGATCGCGCTTCGTTTCAGTATCCCGCGCCTTGATACTGTTGTTGGGTAATTGTTCCCTTTCATGACAAATCGCCCCTCCGTTGTGGGGACATGCGAACCACCGCCTGGACGGATCTTAATAAATCGGCGATTAACCGATCTCTTTCACGCTAAACCAATTATTATATTATGTCGTTCATGGTTGACGAACTGACCGCTCGGACTTTGCCACCGCCACACAGCATGACTCGCTGCGCGATGTATTCGGGGGTCGTTCAGAGTACTGCACCTCCTAAGCAGAGCATCCGACTAGCTGTTGTGTTGTTTTGTTGATTTCCACCTGAACAGGATAGTAGTTATACTCATCCCTGATCACACACCTCCCATGGCTGATTGTACTGGATCGCTCACGCTTGCGGCTGGAGGTGACGCCATCGTCGCGAGACGACTCTCCGTCCTCAACGGACACGATCGTTTTGATGAGGTGATCGATCCCATCCGGGATGCTGATGTCGGCTTCGCGAACCTCGAGACGCTATTACACGAGGGTGATGTTTTCCCTGCCGCATATACCAGTGGCTACCTGGCCGCATCCCCCGAAATCACCGATGAATTTGACTATCTCGGCATCGACCTCGTATCCACGGCGAATAATCACGCGGCTGACGGGTGGCACCGCGGCATGCACACAACGATCGAAACACTTGAAGCGAGCAGTCTTTCGTTTGCCGGCCTCGGCCGGACGCTTACGGAGGCGTGGCAGCCCGCCTACGTTGACACCGCTGCCGGCCGTGTCGCCCTGATCGCTACGTGCTCGACGGTCCCGCCTGGCGGACACGCAGGTCCGGAGTCAGCCATCGTCAATGGCCGCCCTGGGATTGCCCCCCTTCGGCTCACTTCCACGTATGTTGTTCCGGAGGATCACTACGAGCAACTACAGACGATCAGCGAAGAGCTTGGATTTGAGGCCATCAAACAATGGCGCCGTGAATCGGGTATTCCCGATCCTAGTGAAAACTTCGATTTCTTCAATGCTGATCTCCTCTCCTTTACGAACGCTGATCAGTTTCATCTCCAGTTCGAACCCGGCGATGAATTCGCCGTCCAACGCCACCCTTACCAGACGGATGTAGAGATGCTCCGGCGACAGATCGAGTACGCGGATCGACAAGCCGACTGGGTGCTCGTGAGTGTCCATTCACATGAGGCTGCTGGTGCCTGGATCAACCAATCCTCTATCCCGACCTTCCTCGAAACTGTGGCTCGGGACTGTGTCGATGCCGGTGCGGATGCCATTCTCGGACACGGTGCGCATACCCTCCGTGGTATCGAACTCTACAACGGAACTCCGATCTTCTATGGTCTCGGCAACTTCGTCGCCCACATCGAAAGCGTCGAGCGGCTCCCAGCATCGATGTACATGGCACTCGGTCTCGATCCGACGACCGATACGGCCGCGGATGTATACGATCGGCTGGATATCCATGATGCTGATGAATACTGGGAGAGTGTCCTCCCAGTCTGCCAGCTGACCAATGAGGGACTCCGGTCGATCACACTCCATCCGATCGATCTCGGCGCTGATCGACCCCGCTCTCAGCGAGGCACGCCGCTACGTGCCGAGACAGATCACGGTGAGGAAATCCTCGATCGGTTGGTTGAGCTTTCATCGCCATACGGCATCGATATCTCGGTCGAAGACGGCTACGGTCGTATTGTTCCGGATGAAAATACGTGACAGCCTCCTCGTCGTAAACGATTGGACTTCCCGCACCGCAGTTGGGATCTTTGCCGGTTTCACCCACAGACCGTGTCCTTGTGGGCGTCACATTCGCCGTTAGCGCGCCTGGTGAACGGTTCCTGACCGTCTTTTCCATCCCCTTACCGTTACAGCGGCTGAATTTCCGCAATACCGTTCCACTCGAAGGGAGCACGCGCCGGTTCACGTCGGGCCGTTTCACGTTCGACCTGCATCGGCCAGAGGAAATCAGCGCCGACTCGATGGATAACGGTCCGTCCACGCTCCCCGACAGACACCGGTTCCCCGTCACTAACCACATCGAGGAACGCTGATGGTGCCATCGGATAATACGCCACATGATCGGTATCCGGATGATCGATACAGGCGCCAGTAAACGAGGTTGCGTACATCGGCACGATACTCGCGTTCGGATAGAGTGACGCCAGCTCTTCGCGTTCTTCCGCCGGAATATGCCCACCGCTCAACAGGAGCGTTTCTACGTCCTTAGGATCGGTTGGTCCCCGTGTTTCGAGCTTGGGGTGGAGACGTTGTGGAATACCAACACCCGACGCGAAGTGGGTGAACGACTGCGAAGCGACGATATCTCCGGCAGCTTGGAGGGTTGCCTCAAATCGAGGGATCCCCTTCAACCCACTCTTCAGATCGGGAAGCGACCGCATGAATCCACCAACTCCGGATGTCATCTCTTGGAGCACACGTGCCTGTTTTTTCAGCCGCTTTGGTTCGATTCCGACGAAGTGACATGCCTGCCCGCAGGCGTTGGCGGCACTGACCAGATGCCGCTCGTACAGCCCGTATGGACCGATAGCGAACCAGTCACCATCCGTCGAACTTCGCTGATCGACATGCCAGGCGTACCACTCGGCCATGTCTTCTGTCACCGGTCGTCCATAGGGCATTGACTTCTTCTGCCCCGTTGTCCCCGACGAGTTCGAAATATCCAGATTGGTCACATCGTAGTACTGGGGGGTGACATACCGGAATTCCGACGACCGCAAGACTTCCTCGTCTGCCTCCGGAAACTTGCTCAGGTCTTCGACTGACGTGATATCGGTGCGGGGGTCAAACCCGAGCTCGGATTCGCGATCAAGCCAGTACGGCGTCCCGTACTCCGGATGAAAATGTAACTCCATCACAGTCTGGAGATACGTCTCGATATCGACTGTCAGCGACCGGTGTGGGAGCAACCAATCCGTATCCGATCCCTCGGTTTCGATGAGCCTGGCAAGTGATGTGGTATCCACTTCCGAGCGTAGGGCATCGAGATTGCGGTCGGCAATGCTCATGCCCATGAGAGCATTCGGGCGAGTGAAAACGATTAGGCTCATCCCACTATATCGTGCCCGATCGCCGTCGAAGTGATCGGTTTCCCGTCTTGCCTGGCACGTCACGACGACTGATCAAGGGCCCCTTTCCAAGACCGGGTTGCCTCTCGAATTAACGGGTCGCGAGTCATCGATACCATAGTCGTTTACTGAAGCCGCTCTTGTTGCGGGTGGCGCCTTGGTGTACCAGAGAGTGCAATCTCCACAAGCGTCGATCTGCCCATGCCCTGACTCTCCGATCTTCAGCCAATCGGTCCCGTATCGCCAACGGAGGAAACGAATCTGTAACTTCGATCTGAACAACAGGTGTCAGCAGTCTTTTTACCGACGCGGAGAAACGCCTGCCATCGATAATGCAACGTCCTCCGACCATTGATGAGCCGATCCGGATCCTCCATGTCGACGACCAACCCGAATTCGCCGAAATGGTAGCTACTTCTCTCGAACGTGAAGACGACCGGTTTATTGTTACGACAGTGTCGAGTGCCAGCGAGGCGTTAGAGTGCCTCGATATCGATCGATTCGACTGTATCGTCTCCGATTATGATATGCCGGGACAGAACGGCATCGAGTTCCTCAACGCGGTTCGCGAGGAGTACCCGGACCTTCCATTCATCCTATTTACTGGCAAAGGATCGGAAGCCATCGCTAGTGACGCTATCTCCAGCGGTGTTACCGATTATTTGCAAAAACAGCCCGGCTCCGAACAGTATGCACTGCTAGCCAATCGGATCACAAACGCCGTGGAACAAGCGCGCGCCGAACGGGAACTCCAAGAGGAGCGACATCGTTTTCAGATCCTTTTCGAACGACTCACCCAAGCCACCGTCGAGGTCGAATACGAGGGGTCTGACCCCATCGTCAGGCGAGTGAACCCGGCCTTCGAAGCGATCTTCGGCTACGATGCCGATGAGATCGTCGGTACCTCCCTCGACGCGTATATCGTCCCCGATGAGTATGAGGCGGAAGCCGCGGATATCAACCAACGCGTTCGGGATGAGGGCCGGCTCATCTCCGAGGAAGTCACCCGCATGACGGCGGACGGCCCCCGAACATTTCTCCTCCAAAACGCCGTCTATGACGATGGTTCGGGTGGATTCGCCATCTATACCGATATCACCGATCGAAAGGAGCGTGAACGCGAACTCGAACAGTATCAGACGATCGTCGAGGCCGCCCCCGATCCGATCGCCGTCGTCGATCCTGATGGGTACTATCAGTACGTTAATCCGGCATTCAGTCGGTTGACCGAATACGACGAGGAGACGCTCTTAGGCAAGCACTTCACGCTGATCAAACCCGACGAGGAAGCCGACCGTACCGAAGAGGCCCTCGACCGGTTGATGACGACTGACGAGATGACGACCGTCCGTTCGGAAACCCTCCTGCAAACGACAGCGGATCGATCGATCATTTGTGAGGATCACATGGCTGCCCTCTCAAAGGACAACGAGCCACGCGGGGCGGTCATCATTCATCGCGACGTCACCGAACGGGTCGTCCGAGAAGAACAAGTCGAACGCGAACGTGATCGGTTTACCACCCTGTTCGAGAACCTGCCGGTCCCGGTCGTGCATGGCGAACTGATTGATGGCGAACCGATCATCCGGACCGTCAACCGTCAATTCGAGCGGGTGTTCGGGTATGATGCTACGGAGGCGGAACACGAGAATCTCGATGAACTCACTGCTCCGCCCGATCGTGAGGATGAGGCGATGACGCTCAACCGGAAGATCATCGAGGAGGGCTATCTCCACGAGGAGGTACGCCGTCAGACTGCTGACGGGGTTCGGGATTTCGATTTACGAGCCGTTCTTCGAACCGAAACCGACCCCCCGGAGGGATATGCTATCTATACCGATATCACCGAGCGGAAAGAACGCGAACGAGAGCTCCAGCGGCAAAACGAACGACTCGATGAGTTTGCATCCCTGGTCAGCCACGATCTGCGCAACCCGTTGAACGTAGCCGAGGGCCACCTCGAGTTGGCGAAAAACGAGTGTGACAGCGAGTCGCTTGATGCGATCAAGCGCGCTCTTGACCGAATGGAGACGCTGATCGATGATCTACTGGCGCTGGCCCGTGAAGGCGAACCGGTCACTGCGTTCGAGCCGGTTGATCTGGCGGAGCTGGCTGAACGCTGTTGGCAGACAGTCGGGATCGAGGCGGCGACACTACACATCGAGACAGACCACTCGATCAAGGGTGATGCATCGCGCCTGCAGCAACTCCTGGAGAACCTGTTCCGGAATGCCGTTGAACACGGCGGCGACGACGTGACGGTGAGGATCGGCCATCTCGACGATGGGAATGGGTTCTATGTCGCGGACGATGGACAAGGCATTCCTGAAGACGAGCGAGAGCGGGTATTCGAGAGTGGATATTCGACTTCGGAACAGGGTACGGGCTTTGGACTGACGATTGTCAACGAGATCGTCGAAGCCCACGGGTGGGAGATTACAATCACGGACAGTGCGACTGGCGGTGCACGATTCGAGATCACCGGCGTCGAATTCGATGGCGAATAACGGTGTGATACACTGGTCATCGACATCCCCGAGATCAAGTTCGAGCGTCACCGCTACTTCACGATGCGCAAGCGCGTGCAGAATGCGCGGAAAGACAGCATTCATGAGACGCTGGAAGGGCGTGCGGAACGGTTTGTCCGCGACCGACTCCACAAGGTGAGCCGGCACATCGTGGAATGGAGCCGTCAGTTCGAGAAGCCGTGCATCGTCTTTGAAGACCTCAAAGAGATGCGCGACAGTATCGACTACGGCACGCGGATGAACCGACGCTTGCACCACCTGCCGTTCCGTGCGCTCCAATACTACACGTCGTACAAGGCCGCCTTCGAGGGCGTGCCAACGGCGTGGATTGACCCTGAATACACGAGTCAGCAGTGTCCGATGTGTGGACACACGGAGCGTACGAACCGCAACAAAAAGCGGTTCAAGTGTCGTGACTGTGAGCATCAAGACCACAGCGACCGTGGTGCAAGCGTCAATACTGCCGTGAAAGGCATCAAGAAACTCGATTGGAATGTGCCTGCTCTCAACAGCCCCCCAGAAGTTCGGAAGGTGCGATGGCGGGCATCGGGGGCCGTGGACGCCCCGACCGTGACCTCGGATACCGCGAGAGGGAATCATCCCGATGGTATCCAAGACGTGTCCGAGTAATCCACGGGAAGCCTCGGGGCTTGACTCCGAGGTGGTTCACACCAGCGAATACATGCTGCCGTGTCCACGTATGTCTCAATAAGTATCAGTAATAAGCGAACAGCCGTCTACTGTACGCTGCCCATCGCGGCACTGAATACAGGTCGATTCCCAGCGATTTTATAGCTCCTTTTCACTCACATACCGGGAGCACGAGCGTCACGACGCTCCCCCGAGGATCGTTTTCTTCAAAATCAATTGTCCCTCCAGAGAGTCGGACAACCCAGTAGACGTGGACTAATCCCAACCCAGAGCTATGGTAGAGTTGATCGATCTCTTGATCTAATAAGAGGCTTTTGCGCTCGGTTTCTGGGATTCCCGGGCCGTTATCCATGACACGAATGAACCCCTTTCCGTCTGAGCGGCGTGCGAGCTCAACGTCAACCTGGGGGGTCTCGGTGTCATTGTGCTGAATCGCGTTCACAAGGAGTTCTCTGACTGCCGTCCCGATCTCGTGAAGGGCACTAACCGTGAACTCATCACGGCGATCGAGTGTAATCTCGGCGGCGGGATAGTCCTCTCTACATTCCGTGACGTGGTGTTCAACAACGGCGGGAATATCGATTGGTGTCGGATTTCGATCCGCTGACGGAGTGAGAATGCCGATGAGTTCTCGTTCGTGGTTCGCCTGTTTGACTAAGTCGTTGGCGCGGTCTTTGATTTTTCGGGCCTTCTCCGCGATGTCGATGGCTGCTTCCTGTTCGATTTGATCAGCAATCCCCATAATGACGGTCATCTCGTTGCGAATATTGTGACGCAACCACTGATCGAGAATCTGTAACTGCCGACTGCGCTCTTCGCGTTCGGTCACATCGATGGCAATCGCTTGTCCGATATCCTCTCCTAAAAATTCCCCAACAGCCGTTGACACACGGATATATCGGACGTCACGGTTTCGGGGGCTGAGTTTCATTTGCGTCGGCCCGATGGATTTTTTCTCCTCGATCACTGTTTCTAACTCCTCGCGAGCGAGATCGTGATCATCGGGATGGATTACGTCGAAAATCGACTCCCCGATGAGTTCGTCGCGACTCTCTAACCCGAGGAGATCAAGGATCGCTCGATTGCACCAGATCGACGTTCCCGTCTCGTCGAAGACGTTGATTGGGGCGGGTGATATCTCGATCAGGTGGCGGTATCGTGGTCCGTTGGCATTGGTGTCGTGAGACCGCGTGTGCTGGGTTAGACTTTTTTCGAGTCGGGAGACGATAGTTGCTGGAGCTTCCGTATGAGGGACGTAGCCATCCGCTCCGGCAGCAAGCGCATCACCGGCGAGTGATTCGGAGCCGTCATCGGGGACCAGAATAAACGGGAGCGATGGATATGAAACACGAATCGAGCGCAGGAGTTGAACACCGTCGAGATCAGGTAAGCTGTGGGAACTGATCACTCCAGCTATCTCGGTTTCTTCGAGACGTGTCAAACAGTCGCTCGCTGACTCGGCTGTCATAACCTGAAAGCCTGCCTCTTTCAGTCCGGAGTGAAGCTGACCGGTTAGTGCGCTTTTTGGATCGACGAGGAGCACCGGAGTATCTCCCGCCTGTCCGGACGACATATATGCTAGCATACACCACTCTGCTACTTCCATTTTTGGTGAGTGTCCTCACTGGCTTGTTTGGCACTAGGTAGCAAGGCGGATTCCCCGCCCCACCGTGGGCGGGGTTGAAGCCGACATTCGCTCAGTGAGTGTGGGTTGGAACCGCGAACGCCTCGCTCGGCGGACCTCCCATGGTGGGATTCCACGTCCTTCAGGGCGTGGAGGAGGTCAACAACTGCAGTTTCCTGTGATAGGGATATTTCGATATCAACGCCTATCCAATGACCTGTTTCGATCCCAGTACTTATCCGAGCGGTGTCTATTCTGGAGGGGTGGTGGGGAATATCCGCATCTTTATGCACGCCCTCAAAATGGTCTGATCCGATATGTCACTCGATGCTGATTGTGTCGAGACCGTCTTCGTCGATTCGTACAGTACACTGGTCGATGAGCTGTCGACCCGTGAGACGCTTGAAAAGTACACGGAGAATCCTGAAGCTATCGCGCACATCTGGGATCTCCGCGGGAGTATCTATGGCATTGCTTCGGCACTCTTGGATGATTTTCAGCCGACACGTGATCGCTATGCAATCTCGCTCGATTATGCATTACAGGTCGTCGACACCGAGGTGACCCACGACCAGCGACAGGAGATTCTCGACAGTATCGAGGATCTCACGGTGTTCGATGATGTCCAGAGCACCCTCGAACGATTGACCGAGAATGGGTATGAGGTATACGTCCTCTCGAACGGTGATCCGGATATGCTCGCTGACTTGATCAGACACGCCGGGATCGATAGATACGTCTCCGATATGATCAGTGCGGCTGATGTTGGGGCGTGTAAACCCGATCGGAAGCTCTATCGTCACGCGGCCGACCGGGCGAACACGGCCGTAACCGGGATTGCACATGTCACGGCCTCGTGGTATGATATCCAGGGTGCGTTGCACACTGGTATGCAGGGTGTCTGGATCAATCGGAAAGGCAACGACTGGGAAGATATGCTCAAAGAGCCGGACTTGACGGTCAGCACACTTCACGAGTTCGCAGACGCACTCGGAGTATAGCCGGTGTTCGAAACGGACTCAAGTAATGATGTCCCAGCTGTCTTGGTGTTCGTCGAGGACACGTTTCGAACGTTCGTCGAGCGGATGGTCCCGGTCCGGGACATCGATGTCGTATTCGGTCTCGAACAGTTTCGTCGAGAAATATCGCATACCCGTGTCACAGATGATAGTGACGATCGAGTCAATCTCACGCTCGCGTGCGATCTTGATGGCGCCCTCGACGTTCGCCCCGCTTGAGATACCACAGAATAGTCCCTCTTGGATGGCTAGTTCGCGGGACCGATCGATCGCCACCTCGCTCTCAACGGTGACCACGCCGTCCATGCGTTCGGGATCGAGATTCTCGGGAACGAACCCGTCACCGATGCCCTCGATCTCGTGTGATCCCCACTGACGACAGGCCAGTATCGGTGCCTCCGCGGGTTCGAGTGCGTAAAGCAACACATCCCCCTCGGTCTGCAATGCTTCTCCAACACCGGTGAGCGTGCCGCCGGTTCCCTGCCCAGCGACGAACGCATCAGGCGTCCCGCCGAGTTGATCGAGAATCTCCCGTCCGGTGGTTTCCTTGTGTGCCCGTGGATTGTCCGGATTCGAGAACTGGTTCGGAAACCAGTATTTTTCGGGTTCGGCGTCAAGCATCTCGTTGACACGATCCATAGCAAGATCAACGTCGCTCTCGCCGCCGGGTGTCTCGATCAACTCGCCCCCGTAAGCACGAATGACTTTCTTGCGCTCCTCGCTCATCTCCTCGGGCATGACGATAGTTACGTCGTATCCGAGTTGGTTGCCGACGAACGTACACGCGATGCCCGCATTCCCCGTCGAACATTCCAGAATCTCCATGCCCGGTTCGAGATCACCACGCTCTTGCGCGGCAGTTATCATCGCTCGGTAGATCCGATCCTTGATGCTTCCAGTAGGATTGACGAACTCCAATTTGCCATAGACCGGTGCGCCGGCTTCCTCGCTTGCGTGGGTTAATTCGACAAGGGGTGTTTCGCCGATGCAGTCGAAAACATCATCCGTCGCCGTTCGATTGCGATTCCAGTCGGGAGTGTCCATATCATTACTGGCACCTACGTGTACTTATTGACTCGCGATGACGGGCTAAGGATCCTGAATCCCCTCGTTTACCCCCGCATCAGTACTCGGGTTCATCGCACCGGTTTCCGTATACACCCCACCGATCATCACGCCGCCGGCGATGACCGGGAGTGCTGCACACGCGATATACACCGGCACGAACCCGACGATGTCGATCAGTGGGAGAGTAACCATCGGGCCAAGTGCGCCGCCGAGATCGCCCAAAATGTTATTCGTCCCGATCGCCCGCCCCATCCGATCAGTCGCTGTCAGATCCGCGAGCAGCGCCATCAACGGGCCACTTGTTCCGCCGAACCCGGCACCGATGCACACACACGCCGTCAGGAGTGCTGCCAACGATCCGGCCCGAGCCAACAGTAGATACCCCACCGCTGAGACGGTCACGAACAGTATGAGGACTGGGACACGATGGCCCTCCACATCGCTGTACTTCCCAGCGGCGAGCATGAACATCGAGGCCGCCACGACGGTGGCCGCCATGAACACTCCGGACGTTCCCTGTGCACCGTAGCCCCAAACAAAGAGTCCCCGCGTATCGACAAACAGAACCAGCGTCGAAAAGAGCGCCCCGAGATAGGCAAAGAACATGCCGAAGTTGACGAACCCGACGGTGAGTGTGGGGAGTGCGGTATCGATCTCCCAGGGTTTGACCGCTGTACGACGCGTTGAAACGTGCGTCTCTGGTACCAGCAGATACCCGACCACACTTGCCAGGATCGCGAATCCAGCGGCGGCAACGAAGGCGGCCACGATGCTGTATGTATCGCTGACGACACCGCCGAGGACGAGTCCTGCGGGAAAACCCAGCGTTATCCCACCGCGGACGATGCCCATGTTGGTTCCCCGTGACCCGCCATCGCTCACATCGGCAGCGATCGTATAGGCGGTTGCAAAGACCGCAGCGCTCCCGACCCCCCATAGCAGTCTGGAAACGATGAACCATGCGGCAGGCGCGGGCGCTTGCAGTGCGATCACGAACCCGAACACTGCGATCGCCTCGACGACCAATCCGGCGACGAACGGCGTTCGGGTGCCGATCCGATCGACGAGTGAGCCGGCCGGTCCGTTCGCGAAGATCCGAGAAATC
The DNA here is from genome assembly GCA_042219475.1 of Halobacteriales archaeon. Classification (GTDB taxonomy): domain Archaea; phylum Halobacteriota; class Halobacteria; order Halobacteriales; family Hikarchaeaceae; genus Chewarchaeum. Next base: position 7,056 of record JBDGPX010000062.1, on the reverse strand, counting down.
CGGTTGGCACTCAAAATCACCCCGACGAGGAACGGCGAGATACCAAGGATGTCACCGAGGTTCGGGAGGATCGGAAAGACCACGCCGCCGCCAAATCCGACGAAGAACGTGCTTGCGATGACCGCAAGGACCACGCGACGCTCGCTTTTCACGGATGTAATCGATCCGGGGTCGATTCAGTACGTGCGCTCATTTTCGATCCTTCGTACGTGTTCGTCCACATCTGAGGGCAAAATCCTATGCATTCCGGTCAATCGGTCGAGTGCCAGCAACCCCTGTTCCGTGTGATTCGTCTCGTGTCTCATAGCTGTTGAACCGATACGACGGGGACCGCAATGGACATCCTCCAGGAGTGGTTACGGGACCGTATGGAGCGAAAGACACTCTCCGTCACCGGGATGTCGTGCAGCGGGTGTGAACAGAACGTCGAATCCGCCCTCCGGACCCTCGATGGGGTCAGTCGGGTCGACGCCGATCACGAGGCTGACACGGTCGACGTCGTCATCGAGGATGCGGTCTCCGACGACGACTTGGACGCGGCAATCGAACAGGCTGGCTACGACGTCGTGGCCTAATCGGCCGTCGTTCGGCCGTCGCCGCGTTCGCCTTCCCGCTGTCCCTCAAGCGCGAACTCGGTCGTGACGCGCTCTCCCGAGAGGAGCTGGCCACCGAAGCTATTCGCGAGGACAGCCGAGACGGACAGGGTCATCGCAAGCATTGCGAATACCGGGTGGACGAGTCCGGTCGTTGCGGCGGCGACGCCGATGCCGTTGAACGCGAAGGCCATCGCGAGGTTTTGACGGGTCGTCCGATAGCTCTCCTCGCCGATTTCGTGGGCATCCATCACGCCACCGAGTCGGTCGCCCATCAGGACGATATCCGCTGACTCGATGGCGATATCGGTTCCTGCGCCGATGGCAACGCCGATATCTGCCTGCGTGAGCGCGGGAGCGTCGTTGATACCGTCCCCGACCATCGCGATGCGGTGGCCGGTCGCCTGTAGTCGGCCGATCTCCTCGCGTTTTTCCTCGGGTAGGACGTCGGCCATGACCTGCTCGATCCCGATGTCGTCGGCGACCGCCACGGCGGTGCGCTCGTTGTCGCCGGTGAGCATCACGGGCGTGATGCCGGCCTCCCGCATTCGTCGAACGGTCTCGGCCGCGTCGGCTTTGATCTCATCGCCGATGCCGATCAGTCCCACTAACTCACCGTCGCGGACGATCCCGACAACGGTGAGGCCGCGGCCCTGGAGCCGCTCGAGCGCGTCGCGTGCATTCGACATGTCGATCCCCCTGTCCTCAAGCCACCCTGGTTTTCCGACCAGCACGGCATCCCCGTCCACGGTCGCTCTGATACCCTTGCCGGTCACGGATTCGAAGGCGTCGGGGTCTGCGTACTCGATGTCCTGCTCGTCGGCGGATTCGAGGATCGCATCGGCGAGCGGATGTTCCGAGAAGGCCTCCGCGCTGGCCGCGGTCGCCAACACGTCCGCCTCGTCGGTGCCGAACGCGACGATCTCACTGACGCCGGGTTCGCCGACGGTGATCGTGCCGGTCTTGTCCAGTACGATGTGATCGACATCCGGGAAGATCTGGAAGGCATCTCCCGATCGCATCAGGATGCCGCGATTCGCCGCCATGCCGCCCCCACGGATCAGGGCGAGGGGTGTCGCCATCCCGAGAGCGCACGGATAGCCGAGCACGAGGACGGCCAACGCCGCGAACGCGCCCCGCTGGACGTTTGGGGCTGCCCCCCACGCAACCGGTGCGGCCAGCCAGAACAGAAACGACAGCCCGGCAACCGTCAAAACGCCCGGGACGAAGTACTTGAGTACGCGGTCGGCGAGCTGGATGATGCTGGGCTTCATCGCCCGTGCCTCCTCGATCTCGCGGGCCACCTGGTTGAGGAACGCGTCTTCCCCGGTCGCGGTCACCTCGATGCGTAGCGTCCCGGTTTCGTTGACGCTCCCGCCGATCACCTCCTCATCAGTGGCCTTCTTCTCGGGTATGGACTCTCCGGTGGCGACCGACTCGTCGACCGTCGACTCACCCCTGACGACCGTGCCGTCGACGGGGATCTTTTTGCCAGGCTTGACGCGGACGTGATCACCGACTTCGAGCTCATCGATGGCCACCTCCTCGACGGCGTCCCCGCTGACACGGCGAGCGGTCTCGGGTTGCAGGTCGAGCAGGCTCTGGACGGCCTGGGAGGCCCGCGTCCGGACGAGGAGGCTGGTGTACTCCGAGAGGATGTGATAGGTCGTGATGAACACGGAGACGGCGAAGAAGTGGACGGTCGGGAATTCGGCGAAGACAAAGAGGCCCAGGAACCCACCGAGCAGGCCGGCGAACGCACCCGCCTCCAACAGGACGTGCTGATTGAAGATGCCCCGGCGGAGGCTGTTGTACGCTTTCGCCTTGATGTATCGTCCGGGGCCGACCATCGTCCCGATCGCCAGCCCCAGGGTCAGGAGATCCATCGCGAGGGATGCCGATTCGAAGCGTCCCACAACGAGAATCATCCAGCCCATGAGGGCAGCGACACCGATGGAGGCCCCGCCGGCGAGGTAGAGTCGTCGCTTCCCGTCGGCGAGTTCGGCCTGCTGCTCTTCGAACCGTTTTGTCTTGTCCGGATCCCGGATCGTGTAGCCGAGATCGTGGAGCGTGTCCTTGAGTTCGACCTCGCTCAGGACCGCGTCGTCGTAGCGAACGAGTACTTCCTCGTGGGCGAGACTCACGTCGACATCCTCGACGCCATCGGTCCGGCTGTAGGCCTTTTTGATACTGTCGGCGCAGAACGAACAGGACATGCCCCCGACGTTGAACTGTTCTTGTGCCGTTCTCATCGTGATGACCAGCTACCGTGCGACGTGAATAACCATTATCACGAAAGTTATAACGATTTCGAATAGATGATACCACTATCGAGCGCGTGGCGTTACTCTTACTGTCGTCGTTGATCTACGTCATGACACGAATGGCGCTCCTCGAATCCGACGTGCCGATCCGGGACGTCGTGACGACGGACCCGGCGAAGGCGAAAGCCTTAGAGAACGACGTCCGGGCGAAGATCCTCGATATGCTCGCTGCCGAGGAAATGACGATCGAGGAGATCCACGACGAGCTGCATTGTCGCGGCGAGGAGAAGGCCGAGATGACGGTCCGCCACCACGTAAACGTCCTGGAGGACGCGGAGATGGTCGAGATCGCGCGCCTTGAAGAGGCTGGTGGAGGGACACGGAAATACTATAAATCGAACACCCGGGTCTTCTCATACGATCTCCCGACGGGCAGTGCAGATCACCTTGCTTCGGCACAGGACACGACCACCGAGGAGCTGGCCGCGCTGATCGAGACGCTCGCCCAGCAACACGGCACCGAGATCGCCTCGGTCGCCAACGAAATGAAGCCGTGTGACTATTGTGCGACCCAACACTACGAAGAGTTCGTTGTTCGGGAATTGCTCAACCGCGCGCTTATCGAGCTTGGCGAAACCGGGACGCTTGATGAACTCTTATCGACGACCGATTGAACGATCATACAGGAATTCGTGTGCTTTCTCCCTCGCTATGACGCGACGGATCAATTCGACATACGCGACGATTGTGTGTGAATATCACCGACAGCATGGGTAATATCCGCCGAGCGTATGGGATGGATGTGCATCGTCCGGGCGATGCGTCTGACCGCCGCGCCGGATCTCGTTGTTGTTATTGTCGCGCCAGGCTACCATCTCATATGAACGGGTATCGAAACGAGAATCAACGGCTCTGGAACGAGTGGAGCGATGAATTCCAGGCGCTATGGAATGCCGATACAGCCGAGGGGGAACGTCCACCAGCCCCCTGTCCCTTCACTCCAGACGCCCCCGGCGGCAGTCATCCCGACATCCTGCCATCCATCGAGGGGATTGATTTTATCGAGATCGGCTGCGGGGGTGGCCAGGCGAGCGTCGGCACCGCAGCCGAAGGTGCCGATACAGTCGTCGGGGTCGACTTCTCGGCGGAGCAACTCAGACACGCCCGGACGTTGCGTGATATCTATGGTGTCGAGGCTCAGTTCGTAAGCGGTGAGATCACGACGTTGTCGTTCGCCGATAATACGTTCGATGCCGCGTTCTCGGGGTGGGTCCTCCAGATGGTCGACCACCTCGAAACCTCCTTGCGGGAAGCCCACCGCGTCCTTCGTGACAACGGTGTCTTCGTGTTTGACTTTCCCCACCCGTTCTACGAGCTCTTCGATCCGGAAACAGGAGATCTCGAACGGAGCTATCATCGCGACCCACGACGAAATATCACGATCGACGAGGAATACGACGCCGATCTCATCGTCTTCGACAGGAAGGTCAGCGAGCTACACAACACAGCCGTTGACGCCGGATTCGACGTCCGACGTATTCTTGAACCCGGCAGTGATGACCCTGGGGAGTATGATGACGATCCACTCGAAAGCAATCAGCCGGAGCTGATGGCGAAGGTACCACGAACGCTCCGGTTCTGGGCGGTCGCAAACTGAATTGTAGGCACGTTGAGCTCGCTCTGACCTCCGGACGAAGGCAATGTCGTGTGAGTGATGGGTCGTGCATCTCCCAGACAGTGGGATGGCAGCTGAGTGAGGCACCCACAGCAGTTATCGGACCTAAAGATACCACACAGTCTCCCATCGAATTCGGGATCCGAAAATCCCCGCAATCACTAATAGACACTACCCAGAATGCGACTCCGAACACCGCCGACACACGGTGTTCACAGTCAATCCACGAGAGCTCTGAACCTGTTCGGTGCTGTCACACCGGCCGTCATTCCTCGGCCGGTCTTTTGTCAACTGATTTTTGCAAAGAGTCTTCGAGGTGTTCAGGGAGTTACGGATATTCAACGAGACAGCTTCACGCTTCAGTGCGGGGAGGATGTCAACGTGAGAAAGGGATGCATCGTCCGCTCCTGAAGGGCTCCATCGCCGTGAAAAAATGGTTGTCCGTATTCCGAGGGCGGATCAGGCGCCGTCTCGGACGGCACGATTGGTTGTTGTGGGGTCTGGTTTGGTTGAGCAACCCAGCCGACATGGGAAATCGGTCGCTTGAGGGGTGGTGGGAGCTGACCCCATACGACCGATGGTGAGCACAGAAAATAAGAGTGACTTGCAGTTTCAATCTACGAAATCGATAGCTTGAACCCTCAGCAATCGGGTGATAAACACCCGTGCCTGCTTGGCCAATTTCGCTATGTGAAATCCTTCCGGGGGCTTATCGGTTCCTTTGCGAACTATCAATTGATGGCAATGGACACAGCGATATCATCCGATACGACAGCCGATAGCGATGGCGTCATCGTCGCTGGATGGCGAATGTGCAAAGCGTTCCTGCGTGAGACCGCGTTTATCGTCGGCGGAGTGGCGTGGGTCGGATTCTGGTTGATCGTGTTACAGACTCACCTCCAGGATGGTGATTGGACCGGGATGATCGCGACCGGCATGTTTGCGACACTCGGAATGATCGTGGTTCTCTGGCGGCTTGCTCGGTTCGTTACGCCGGCGTTGTTGCCCCGTCCGATTCCGACACTGACAGGCCAGTCTACCGATGGAACCGGCGAATAGATCGATGATTTGACTCTGTCCTGGGGGAACGAAACTCTGTCTTCGGTACAGGGCGGCGATCGGATGTCCCGATAAGTCGACGATCGGGACGCCGTATGTTGCCCAGTCCGTTGTTTCGGCCATCGGTTCGGGAAGGGTCTCCGAGCAATTTTACTGGGTGACTCACAGTGTACATAGGTCGCGTATTGACCCCAACACTCACCCATGCTGGAGTACACTGCTCATACGCCTCTTAGACCGTCACTCTTCGTCCCCACTCGAAGGGGAACCGATCAGAGGGATTCGCTCGAATAGGGAACTCCCCCCGAGCAATCGCCACCTGAGGTACTCCGGCAGGAATAGCACGACCACGCCTAAGCCGATCCAGAGGATCCCCCTTGGATAGCTGCCGGCGAGGACGGCCTCGACGCCGGGCACCATCAGCGGCGCCGCCATCAGGACGCCCAACAGCCACCAGATGTCGTTGAGTATCCCCATCAGTTCGGTACCAGAAGCCGCTGTGTCTCGTCTTCGAGCCAGTCAGCACCGATTCCGGTCATTGCCTGTGATTGGGCGCTTTGGGTAATAAGCGACGTTATCTATTCGAACGATAAAAACCGCCTTACTGCGGCGTATCTTTATGGTATTGGAGATTATTTTCTGAAATGGAGGTACAACGCATGGTACGAGAAGACGGTAAGCGAAACTTTGCACTCCGAGAGGACGGAGACGATGAAACGAGCGTGTTCAGCGGGAACACGCCCCGACAGGCGGCGCTCAAAGCGGCCCGACGGCTCGATGAAGTTGGTTCGAGCGAAGCGGATGCGCCTGAAAAGGAGATTCGGCTTCGTGAGCGCGGCACCGACAAGGTCCACATTTACGATGCGTGGGCCTGGGAGGATGAGGCTCCGTCGGACAGTCCTGACTGGATGCCCGAGGAAATCACCGAGGCAAACGTCTCGAAGAAGGGCATCGAACACCTCGACGAATAGCTGCAACTGCCGCGCAGAATCACCGCGCTTTTTTGAGGAAGGGTGGCCGGAAGTCAGAAATCCATGGTACGAGAGGACGGTTTCTTCCTCCGGCCGGTAACCGAATATTTCGCTACGGCCTTCGGTTGGGCGAGTCCGGAGTAATTATCGGACGCTTATAGAAGTTTGGAAACACCGGATTCGGTGTGATAGATCGTGGATCATACACACGATATCTTCCCGTTATCTTCCCGTCCACCATTCCGAGACGGATTTCTGTGGAGTTGGACCGGCGAACGACACCTGCCCGTGCTGACGTGTGAGGTTTGTACTCGGATTTCACGATGCTGAAGATCGACCCCGTCAAGCCGGGATCGGACATCGCGACATCGTAAACCTGGATGGGTGTGCTTTCGGTCGATGACGTATCACTTTCCATTGCTCGGAAACTACTCCAGAATTGGCACACGTCTGGTTCTGGAGGGGCAACCAGTCACCTTGCCCTGAAGTCGGGG
>JBDGPX010000114.1:0-20572 GCA_042219475.1 Halobacteriales archaeon | reverse complement strand
AATTCCAGCCCGGTCCGGTGTTCGCGAACATCGTCCTCGGCGACGAGATCAACCGGGCACCGCCGAAGACCCAATCAGCCTTGCTTGAGGCGATGGAAGAGGAACAGGTGACCGTTGACGGGGAGACTTATCAGGTCCCACAGCCGTTTACGGTCATCGCAACCCAAAACGCGGTCGAACGCGACCGGACCTACGATCTGCCGATCGCGGAAGTCGACCGGTTTATGAAACAGATCACGATCGGCTATCCCGAGAGCGACGATGAATCCGAAGTACTCCGACGGGTCGTTGGCACTCACCCGATCGACGAAATCGAAGCCGTGACGAGCGCCGAGCAGGTCTCCCGCGCCCGCGAGACCGTCGCGAACGTCACCGTCGAAGCGCCGATCCGGGAGTACGCGACGGCGCTGGCGAATTACACGCGCGAACACGCGGATCTCGGCGTGAGTCCCCGGGGCGCTATCTCGCTGGTACAGGCGGCCCAGGCACGGGCCGTCCTCGAGAACCGTGAGTACGTCATCCCGGACGACATCAAACGGGAAGCGTACGCCGTGCTCAGCCATCGGATCCGTCGGGAAGCCAACCAACGCGTCGGACAGGGTGGCGAGGAATTAGTCGAGGCTGCCCTCGAGAACGTCCCGGTCGAATAACTGCCGACGATGTCATTCACTCGTCGTGGCTGGATCGTCGCCATAACCGTCGTCACGGCATTCCTTTCGGGCGTGTTCTTCGGCGCCCGGGGGCTCAACGCCGTCGCGATGCCGGGGTTGCTCGCGCTGATCGTCGCAAAGATCCAGGTTCGTCGCATCCCCCAGCCCATCCTCGAACGCGAGATGTATCGCAAGGGCCAGCGTGGACGGACGGTTCCCGTCCGGCTCCATTTCGACGTCGACAAAACGTTCAACGCGGTTGTCGAAGACGAGATCAGCGGAGGACTCTCGGCTATCGGCAATCAAACCCTCACAACGATCAGCGATATTCCAGTGACCTACGACCTCCATCTCGATGAGCGCGGCGCCCAGTCGATCGGCCCGGCGACACTCCGTGTACGGGACGTGCTCAGCTTAGAGGAACGGACGTACGAGTATACGGCCACCCAAGAAATCCTCGTTCATCCGGCCGTCCACGGGTTGCAGGGTCCCCGACGACAGGATCTGGTGATGCTGTACGGCGGCCCCGGTGACGACCGCCAACAGTTCGATCAGCTCCGACTCTACCAGCGCGGCGATCCGCTCCGGGACATCCACTGGAAATCGAGTGCGAAACAACCCGAGAACGAACTCGTCGTCAAACAATTCACGGCCGACGAAGGGACCCAGACCATCAACGTCGCCGCCGAAGCGACCGATGGCCACGCCGATGCGATGGCCGAGGCCGCAGCCAGTATCGCCGTCCATCTCCTCAATCACGGCGTCAACGTCGTGCTCTCGACACCGACAGGGGGGACCAGCGCCGAGGCGGCCGCCGATGATGAGGAACGGCTGCTTGATCACCTCGCCCGCACCCGCTCCGGGCGGGTGAACGAGCGCGGACGACGGCAGGCTGATGTGGTGATCACCTCGACCGATAACGGCGTCCAGGTCGATATCGCTGGACGGCCGTGTTCGTTCGCCGAACTTGCCGGCGCACCCATCGACGTCGAGGAACCATTCGAACCGATCGATGGAGGAACTGAAATCGGGGCCGACGATGCCGAGACGGACGCGAATACGGACACTGAACCGGCACACGCGGAGGCAACAGGCTCATGAGTACGACACAAGACCCCCTTTCGGAACGACTCGATCAAGCATGCCAGCGCTATCTCGGGAGGCCACTCCCCTCACTTTACGAGGGGTTGGCCGGTATTTCAGCGGTCGTCCTGACGGCGGCGTATTTAGGCGTCCTCTTTCACGTCGTCGACGTCGTCGGCGGTGTCGTTCTGTTCGTCTTAGAACTCATCGTCGCCCTTGGACTCGCGGTGACGCTCTCGAAGACGTTATCACCCAAACGCGCCGTCGCGCTTGGAGGGGTGTTGTTATCCGGTGGTCTGTTGGCCTACCTCGCGACGGTCCCGGCAGCGTACATCAATGTGACCCGCCAGATCACCGACACCATCGCACTGTTGACTGGTCTCTCGATCCTCCGGATCACGAACGCCGGGGTTTGGGTGCTCGGATTTACGCCGGCACCGGTGTTCGTCTCGTGGTATTTTTTCCTCCGTCAGCAGTATCTCTACGGGGCGATCGTCGGCGGGAGCGCCCTGGGATTGTTAGTGCTGACCGGTGACGCCGGAACGATCACGGCACTGGTTGGCGTTCTCGGGCTGATGGGAACGATCGGGTTCGGTGATATCGAACACACCATCCAGACTCGCCGGACGACCGCCGAGCAACCGAGCGCACAGCGTGACGCGCGAACCCTCAGCAAACGCCTGACTCGACGAATGCTCCTGATCACGGTCGCGACGACGTCCGTCAGTATCGTCCCCGGGGGGAAGGCACGTCCGCTGTTGCCCGATCGAGGGACATCCTCGATCGAGGGGAGCCTCGTCTCGAACTCAGAACGGGTGAGCGTCCTCGGGAGTATCCGACTGACGGCGAAGGTCCGGTTTACCGTCACCGCCGAGGAATCGGCCTACTGGCGGGTCGGAGCGTACGACCGCTACACCGGCAGCGACTGGGTTCGCACTGGTGAAACCCGGCCGTATGCCGGGCCACTCCGTCAGCCGCCGGGGGACACACGGCGACTCCGGCAGTCCTACCGAGTCGAGTCCCCGGTCGATACCATGCCCGCCGCCTGGAAACCCGTTCGGATCGGTGCCGGCGCCGAGCAGGCCGAGGTGACCGACCTCGATGGCTTCCGTCCCGTCAACGGGTTTGAGGCGGGCGATCAGTACAGCGTCGAGAGCTATCGACCCGAGTGGACCGAAGATGAACTCCGAACCGCCGGGACGAACTATCCGTCGACGATCGAACAGCGATACCTCCAACTTCCCGAAAGCACGCCACAGCGGGTGACCCGATTCACCGACCAACTCGTCGATGGGGTCAACAATCCGTATGGCATCGCCAGGCGGATCGAACGCTGGCTCGAATCGAACAAGGAATACTCCCTCGACGTCGCCAAACCCGACGGCGATATCGCCGCCGGGTTCCTGTTCGATATGGATCAAGGGTACTGTGTCTACTATGCGACGACGATGATCGCGATGCTGCGCTCCCAGGGCATTCCAGCCCGGTTCGTCGTCGGCTATACTCCCGGTCAACAGGTCGAGGAAAACCAGTGGGTCGTTCGTGGATATCACTCCCACGCCTGGGTCGAAGTATACTTCCCCGACGTCGGCTGGGTACAATTCGATCCGACCCCGGCCGGTCCCCGGATCCAAGCCGAAAACACCCGTCTCGAAGAGGCTCGCGCCGCCGGCGTCGAAGGCGTCGATACCAACGAAACCCGTGAGGATAGCTTTACGCCCGAGGAAGGGGGAACCACACCCATCGAGGGAAATCCGGGCGATATCCAATCCCTCGGTGACGAACCCGGCGAAACGACACCGGACCGGCTCCCCAACGAGACCGCCGAGGGCGAGGATCTGAACCGCCAGACGGCGACGAGAGCCGGCGGGGCAGGCGGTAATAACCAGGGCGGCGGGCTCGGAAACCTGACCATGCCCGACGAGGAGACGATGCTCTATGGGCTCATCCTTTTCGCCGGGGCAGCCACGGGCGCCCATCGCCTGGGCGTGTTCGATCGGATCTACCGGGAGCTCTGGCTCCGGCGATTTCCCGAAGGAGCGCCAGTCGAGCGGATTATGGCCGCCTTTGATCGCGTCGAATATCTGCTCGGCCGGCAGTACCGCCGCCGCCGGGCCGATGAAACACCCCGGGAATATCTGGAATCTCTCGAAACCAATATCGACGACCGCGTCCAGGAGGTGTATCAACTCTACGAACGGACGCGGTACGGCGGGACCATCGACGAGCAAACTGCCGATCGGGCGATCGCATTAGCCCAAGAGCTCGTCGACGAACACGAACTGTTCTGATCGGGATCACCGATGGTCTATACGGATAGACGAAAGTAATTACAACATGGCTACGCTACGGTCGGCTAGTGGGCCGACTTGATCGTATTTCGATGGAGGAGCTTCACGAACTCTTAGCAGAAGTTGACGAAGGGACCCCAACACAGCGTGTCCTGGCGGCAATCGCCTACAAGCAAGGTGATTCGAAAACACGGCTGGCCGAGCGACATGACGTCACCTGGAAGACAGTCCACAGTTGGCTCAATCGGTTTGCGTCGTCGACGATCCACTGGTATTTCTAAGTTCGATAAAAAAGATGAGTGTTGATTTCACCAGGTCCGAAAACAGTACGCGTGAACAGAAAGGCCGGCCGCGAAATAGGAGTCTACGATCAACTGTCACACAATCGACTGGACTCATTGACTGATCGACCGAAAGCGAGGCGAAACAACCGACAAACAGCGGGGCCCCGACAATGTTTAATAGGACGGTCATGTAGCTACGGCCGTAATGTCGGAAGTCTGCTCGACGTGCGGGCTACCCGAAGAGCTGTGTGTCTGTGAGGACGTTGCAAAGGAATCCCAAGAGATCACGATCAGCATCGACGAGCGTCGCTACGGTAAGGAAGTCACTGTCATTGACGGCTTCGATCCGAAAGACGTCGACCTCGACAGTCTGTCCTCGGATCTCAAGTCGAAATTCGCGTGCGGCGGGACCGTCGAAGACGGCGCCATCGAACTCCAAGGAAACCACTCCGATCGTGTCGCTGATTTTCTCCGCGAGAAGGGTTTCAACGTTGCCTAAGTACCATCCCAGATCGATGACGATCTGACTTCCGGCCCGCCTCGAGCAGTCGTTTGCCATCCGCCGAGTGGCAGCCATAGCGTCGACGTCGATCAGTCCTGTTTCCGGAGGCTGATTGGTGACACCGATCACTCCCCGATCGGAAGATTCCTGTCGGCAGCGGCGATGAGTAGGCCACTGATCGTCGCATCGTTTGCCGGCTCCGACCGGGCGGTCGCGAGTGCATCCGCGACCGGTATGCGACGGATCGTGAGGAACTCGTTGCCGTCACGGTCGGGTTCGACGGCGGTGAAATCCTCGGCGTAGACGATCGCCCGTCGATGGCGGAGGACGCCGGTCGCCACCCAGTACTCCTGGAGAACCGTGACGCTGGCCGGATCGAGGCCCGTCTCCTCGCGGAGTTCTCGGGCGCCGGCCTCGGCGTATGATTCATCGGCTTCGACGATGCCGGCGGGAAGCTCGAGGAACGATCGGCGAACGGTGGGGCGGTACTGCTCGACGAACACCACGTCGTCGTCATCGACGGCCACGACCACGACCGCCGCCGGGAGATTCGCCCAGTAATACCGTTTATGGGTCCCATCGGGCTGTGCGACGCGATCATAGCCGCCGGTGTACCAGCCGGTCTCGTACTCGGTGACCGACTCGACGATCGGCCAGACGGGGTCCTGATCATCAAAGGCAGGCGATGTGTTGGTCGGATCCTCAGTCATCGATGGCCATTCGGGTGATGGCTTCAAGCCATTACCGGCTTCTAACCGCAGTATTACGGTCGATGAAACATACCGTCGAAGCGGCGGTGACGCACGGACAGTCGCCCACTCACCGGCACAGGGGCTTCAAAACAGCTCGTCATAGATCCGGCCGTAGGCCTGACGTCGGAGCGTCCCGATGGCGGCCCGGGTCTCGTCCTGATAGGTCGCCGCGATGACCGTTTCGGCGAACGGCGCGACATGCCAGACAACGTGGTCGACGTGTTCGCTGCCGGTCTCGATGACTTCGTAGTCGTGATCGGCACACCAGTCGGTGAACTCCTCGCGAGTCCCGAGATGGACAGTCAGGAGAGACGCAAAGAGCGCGTCACGGGCCGTCTCGATAACGGCAGGGGTGATCCGTTCGTTGTACTCGTCCTCGTCGAACTCCATCGCCTTGGCGATCTCGCGAACGACTTCCTGGGCCGTCGGACCAATCGTCTCGTAGTGGGTACGGGCTTCGGCTTCGGTCTCCGGAGCGAACACGCCACGCGTTTCCATCGTTGGATGCTGGACAGGGAACGCCGTTAACCCTCTCGGTCCTGATCGCCGTCAGTCGCTTCGTCGTCCGTTTCTGCCTGCATGTCTTCAGTCATTTCGCGGGCTTGCTCGATAATCCGTCGGATCTCGGTATCCGTCGGCCCCCGGGACGCCGCCCGATTCCGGGCGGTCGCGAAGTCGAGATCCTGGTCGCGTGCATGACCGTGATCGTGGTCGTGTCCATGGGGGTGCTCGTTTTCGGCGGGCGTCCGGCCGGGCCCCGGGTTGTCGCCGGCCGTATCCTCGAAGACCTCGGTGTACTCGGTTTCTTCGGCGTGTTCGACGACGGCTGTCGATAACTCCGCGACGGTCATCTCCTCCCAGCCGCCGACGGTCTCGTCCAGCCACGTCGCGTGGTCCTCGGCGTGTAACATGGCGGTAAACGCGAGATGGTTGGCGAGGTGTTCCCCGTCGGCCTGGGGAACGTCACAGACAGGACAGGCATAGCCCATACCGGCGATTCGTGACGGATCGGGAAAAACCCGCCTCCTCCGGAACGATCAGTCGCCCATCGCGACCGAGAACCGATCGGCCGAATCGATATCGAGGACCATGACCGCTGCGTCCTCGCCGTCGTCGTAATACCGCGGAACACGGTGATGGACGGTAAAGCCAAACGACGTGTACAGCGACCGTGCCGGGCGATTACCCACGCGTACTTCGAGTTTGACCCGTGTGACACCGGCAGCGGCCAGGGTATCCAATCCTCGGTCGAGCAACTGAGAGCCGATGCCCTGACCGCGACGGTCGGGATGAACCGCGAGGTCTTTGACGTGACCGATCGGTCGGCCGTGGTTGGGGATGCGATCGGCGACGATGTACCCAAGCACACCCGAGGCACCGATCGCGACCAGAAACGCCTCGGCATCGAGAAATCGCTCGAATGCGTCGTAAGGCCACGGCTGATCGAACGACTGTTGTTCGATCCCCAACACCGCGAGTAGATCCGCTCGCCCGGCGGGACGGATCCGGACGGTATCGGCATCAGTCGCCGTGATTGTCACGACCCGTAGGTAGCCACCGAGGGATCAAAAACATAACCGACGGTGAAATCGGCGTTGTACTCGGCACCGTCCTCCCGTCCCGTATCGAGGGGTCGAATCAGCCCTGATGGATACGGCGTCGATCAGTCGTCGGCAGAGACCGCCGAATCGCCGCCCTGGGTCCGTTTTTTCGTGTGTGCGAGCTTTCCACCGTCGGCGAGGATCTGACGTTCCCGCGGCGAGGCGTCCAAATGGGCAGTGGCCTCCCAATCGTCGTTGACCCGGACGGTGAACTCCTCTTTACCCGCGCGGATGGCCTCGGCGACGTCATCGACGATCTCGACGTCGTCGCCCTGGTTGATCCGCTCGTAGGTGTCCGCGTCGATCGTCAGCGGAATGAGCCCGAAGTTGAACAGGTTGGCCTTGTGGATCCGTGCGAAGCTCTGGGCGAGGACGCCGTCGACACCCAGATACATCGGACAGAGCGCGGCGTGCTCCCGGGAGGATCCCTGGCCGTAGTTCTCGCCGGCCACGAGAAAGCCGCCGTCGGAGGCCTCGGCCCGTTCGGCGAAGGTCTCGTCGACCCGGCTGAGCGTGAATTCCGAGAGCTTCGGGATGTTCGAGCGGTACATCAGGATGTCGCTGGTCGCCGGAATGATGTGATCGGTGGTGATGTTGTCGCCCATCTTCAGCAACACCGGCCCCTCGATCTCGGCGTCCATCGGGTCCTTCAGCGGGACATCGCCGATATTCGGTCCTTTGATGAGTTCGTCGTCGACGGCCTCATCGGGGGCGATCAGATCGGCGTCGGAACCATGATACTCGTCAGGCAGTTCGAGGCCCGGCGCCTCGATATCGTCGAGATCACGCGGATCGATGATCTCGCCGGTCAACGCCGCGGCGGTGGCGACCTCCGGCGAACAGAGGTAGACGCTGTCGTCCTCGATCCCGGAACGACCCTCGAAGTTGCGGTTGAAGGTGCGCAGGCTCACGCTATCGGAAGCGGGGACGTGGCCGATACCGATACAGGCACCACAGGTCGCCTCCGAGAAGTTGACCCCCGCGGCCATCATCTCGGCGGTCCAGCCCTCGCGAGCGAGCATCTCCGAGGCCTGTTTCGATCCGGGAGCGACGATCATCTCGGTCTTCTTGTTGATCTCACGGCCCTCAAGCATCTTCGCGGCCGGGAGGATGTCCTCGTAGGCGCCGTTGGTACACGAGCCGATGATGACCTGATCGACGCTCTCGCCGGCCACCTCCCGGACCGGTACGACGTTGTCCGGCATCGACGGCGTCGCGATTAGGGGTTCGATCTCGGAGAGGTCGATCGTGATCTGGTCGTCGTATTCGGCATCCGCGTCGGGGGTGAGCTCGACGTAGTCGTCCTCGCGGCCCAGGCGGGCGAGGAAGTCTTTGGTCTTCTCGTCGGTGGGGAAAATCGAGGAGGTCGCGCCCAGCTCGGTGCCCATGTTGGTGATCGTGGTCCGTTCGGGGACCGTCAGGGTCTCGACGCCGGGACCGGTGAACTCGAAGATCTTCCCGACGCCGCCTTTGACCGTAAGTCGCCGGAGCATCTCGAGGATGACGTCCTTGGCAGTCGACCACTCGGGGAGTTCACCCTCCAACCGGACGTTGACGACTTCGGGCATCTCGATGTAGTAGGGACCCCCACCCATTGCGACGGCGACATCGAGCCCGCCGGAGCCGATCGCGAGCTGGCCGAGTCCGCCCGGCGTCGGCGTGTGTGAGTCAGAGCCAAGCAACGTCTTGCCGGGCGCCGCGAAGTGTTCCTTATGCACCTGATGGCAGATACCGTTGCCGGGGCGAGAGAAGTGTGCGCCGAAGGTGCCCGCGGCCGAGCGGAGAAAGCGGTGGTCGTCGGTGTTCTTAAAATCGAACTGGTAGGTCTGGTGATCGCAGTACTGGGCGGCCAGTTCCGTCTGCACCTCATCCAGCTCCAGGGCCTCGAACTGCAGCCATACGAGCGTGCCCGTGGTATCCTGTGTCAATACTTGATCGATCTCGATGCCGATTTCCTCGCCGGTTTCAAGTTCGCCTTCGACGAGATGATCGGCGAGAATTTTTTCCGTGAGCGTCTGTCCCATAGCGTCCGAAAGTGGGCCGTCCACGGATATAAATCCCGTGCGTCTCCGGATCACGTTATCCGGTTGATACCGCCGCTTGCGGCCGTTTCCGATCAATACAGGTGAACGGATCCCAAGGAAGTTTCAGTCCTGAACGGGTCGAAGCGAACCCGTAGGATTATTCGCGACCGACCGGATTGATCGTTTATGTTCGAAAGTGGCCGATACGTCGCCGATCACGTCGAACCCGTAGCGGCCGAGCAGATCCAGCCCAACGGGGTCGACCTCACTATCGAAGCGGTGTTCCGGCAGATGGAACCCGGTCGGATCAGAAAGGACGGCAAGGACATCGGCGGCCGACAGGAGAAGCAACTCGAGGAAATCGGCGAGCACGTCCCCGATACCTACTATCTCCCGCGAGGGAGTTACATCGTCCAATACGCCGAAACGGTCCACATTCCCGAGGACCACATCGGGTTTATCTATCCCCGATCCTCGCTGTTGCGCAACTCCTGTATGGTCAACACAGCCGTCTGGGATGCCGGCTACGAGGGTCGCGGCGAAGGAATGCTCCAGGTCCATCACGACATCCAGATCGAACGCGGCGCTCGAATCGCTCAACTGGTCCTCGCCAATGCCGAACACGCCGGGACGTACGAGGGCGACTATCAGGGCGAGAACATCACCGACTACAGCGACGAAGAGACGTAAGCGATTGCGCTCGACACAGCTGGATCGAAAAACCATCAGGAAGTGGGCTTCCGATGCCGGATCGATGTGGCTATCGCGAACACAGACGGTCCTGTCGATGTCTCCGTGATAACTGTGAACCGCCTTGAGGTCAAGCCCCGAGGCACTCGGCCTGCTCCGCCTGTAGCTGTCGCTCATCGGCGAATCGATGGCAGGGATCGACCAGGGATTGAAACAAATGACCTTCACAACGGTTTTAGGCGCGTATCCAGTAGTCACCCTTGAGGGCGCGTAGCTCAGCGGACTTAGAGCACTTGGTTCCGGACCAAGAGGCCGCGGGTTCAAATCCCGTCGCGCCCGTTACATTTTGTAACGGTTCGGATTTGCCAGACAGCGTCGACCTTCTTATAAATAGGGTCGGTGTATCCCGGTTTGATTTCGATACACTGTGTAACGCGGGTCAGCGCCATCACGCGATTCGCCAAGATTTAATCGACAGACCAGCGACATAAAGGTTCGCGTAGTCCGAATATATTCGGTCGTAGTGTCAGCGCGGCAGTAACCAGCGAGGAGGGGTGTATTCTGGTGGCAGATCGAAGGGAAGGTGGAGAATGTCAGTCGTCGGGATCAGGACCGCTGTGTCTGAGGTCACAATTCAGGCAGAGCCAGATCGGTGGGCCACGGTCGTTGATCGCTGGATGCGTTGGTTCGTAGTCATCAAAGACATGCTGAGTCGGCTGGCAGCATAGGGGGCAATCTAACCATTGTGTTGGGCGATCCGTTATCTCCCAAGTACGGCGGTTGATAATCGCGGGGACGAGCCAGGTGGGGGTTTCCGTATCAGTGGAGAGCAGGTTATCGAGGGTCTCGCGCGACGTAATCGTTTCTCCTCTTTGATTGTAGAGATGGGGTTTGGCGTCTTCGGGTGTAGTTCGTTCGAATGCGGTAACGATGACTGGGTGAAGATCCTCTCGGAATATTGAGTGCTCGATTGCCGTAGTAAGGATTCGGCGGCCGCGGTCAGTATCAAGTTTAACGGCAGGATGAAGCGGTGGCCAGCCGTCAGTATATGTACTAGCAGGAGTTCCCTGAAGATTGGAGAGAAGTGTGTAGCTGTCAGAGTCGCGGCGGCGCAGTCGACCGTCCCAGTCGGAGCGGTACTTGAGAGCGATTTTTCCAATTAAAACCGCGGTATGTTCGTGAGTTGCCGATACGATCACAATACCAATGTGGCTGAATGTCCACCGTTGTGGAATTGAATTTGTTGGGGGTGATTCAGTATCACTTTTAATCTTGAGATGACATTCCGGGCAGGTTTCGAAGGTGGACGGGATTTCGGCGCCGCAATACTGACAGATGGCCGGTTCGGTATCGGAGGCCGGATACGACGGTGTAGTGAGAGCATCATCGGCTGGGGCAGCGTCGTTTTGTCGGGGATCGGCGAAAGGGGTTGGTTCATGCGGTGCTTGGCGATCGGTTGGAACGTCCTGATCGGGATCTTCGTGGGGGTGTGGCCGACGCTCCTTAGTCATGTGGGCCGCGTTATCTGCGGGTTCGTATAGGCGTTATGTCGCTTGTATGCTGGCCGGTGTCGATAGCCGATATGTGTATCACCGACGACGATTAAATCTAATATCTTGAATAGACGTCGTCTCGGTACTTCTGAAGTATCGCTTGTATGGTGTCGTCACTAATTCAATGCTTTCCAGCCGATAACGATGGCCGACGACACAATCCGCCCCGAGATCATGATGAACGAACAGATGAAGTTCTACTTGAGCACCATTAGAACGTTGAACGCGATATTGCTGCTTGGCTGTGCCACGGGAGAGTTTTTCCGTGAACACCACGGTTTCGCTAGCAATGGATTCGACCTCGTGTTGAGCCGATCCGAATCCGCCGGAATTCATTCGACAGTGAGTGGAATAGAGGCTGTACAAATAACTGAGCGCTGAATTTTCAACTTTGAAGTCGGATTGAAGTGTGTCGATAGCGGATGGCGATCCGAAACCCATCCATGGCGATCCGAAACCCAATTCCTGTTCTCCTGTTCGATTCGGTTCTGATAGGGGCTGACTGCATGGGCCATCAACGATTCAAATCCTAGCTTACAGGGTTGTGAGAGCGACCGGAAACGAAGATTCATCAATATTCGCTCACATCCTGCTGGAGATCAACCTCAATGTGATTGTCGAGTTGGAAACAGTCGTGTAGATCAAAGGGCGCAGGAAATCAAAGCAGGACCTTCGGCGCCCCGTCGGTAGTACAAGCGAGCAGGGCGGGGAGAATGGCAATAGTCAGAGGACGATATCAGTGAACGTCCACTCATCGGGTAATTGCTGGGCGAGCCCACACTCATCGACGATTTTTCGGAGCCGCTCTCGAACGTCAGGGTCCCAGTCGAATCCCGCCTCAGCGAACGTTGGATAAAGCGTTTCCCAGTTCCAATGTTCGCTTGAGTCTGGATACTGACAGCGGTCGATCGAACCGAGTGGTCGCAAAAGGAGAGCAGGGTCTGAGACGATACCCGCCTCAAACAGGCGTTCTAGAAGCGTCGTTGCGGCGTGTTGATCGGCATGCAAGGCGTGTTCGATCGCCGTACTTGCCCAGATTTCGTACTCGCCGTCAACGAGTGTTTCGATGGTGTCCGCGACCGGATGTTCTGGATGACCGATGCCCCAACCGTAGCTCATCGAGTCGATCCAGGGACTTTCACCACCGGGATGACGATGGAACAACAGCAGATACTCAAGTGCGTCAGCCGGGATCGCTTCGACACCATCGGAGAGGCACGTTCGGACTAACTGCTTGCCGGTAACCGTCGTCAGGACATGGCTGACGTGCGGGAAATCCTCGAAGTCATCGGTTTCATTCCCCCTGTATTCCTCGTGGTCGGAATAGGATTCGATATCCAGCGTGATTTCGGGCCAGTACGCTTCCAGAATATCGAGGAGGTACGGCCACCCTTCTGCCTGTACGGCCGCGTCTACTCCATCGACCGCCTCGCCGAAGAACACACGGTGAAAGCCCCAGTAGTGGCCTTCCTCGTAGTTGTTCCACTCTTCTGCGAGATGGCGCTCGTATTGGCCGAGTGCGTGATAGACAGCCGTGTGATCACCGGTGTTGGCCTGTTCAAGCGCATCGAGCAACGCCTCGGAAGCCGTTTGTCTGGCAGCCATGTTCTCCGCGCGGGTCTGCTTGCGAATGCGGGTATCGATCGCTTGGTCTTGCCTGTGGCGCTCTCGTTCGGCAGCGGTTTCATCCTCCGGACAGTCGTGAAGTCGCAAGCCCGACAAAGTATCGAACGTCTCGCCGCACTCCTCACAAGTGTGGGACATCAGTATCGTTCGCTAGCCTACATCGCTGGAGGCAATCAAAACCCGGCTTTCTCAAGTTCGTCGAGAAACGCCGGGCGATTCGAGTGTTTGTCCCGCAGAAAATCCACGAACTCTTCAAATCGCTCCTCGGAGACGAGTCCCGCCATCGCCTCGAGATGATCGGCGATTTTCCGATAGTGGCGCCGTCCCGTTTCGCCGGCGGCAAACGGAACGAGACGGTCTCGATAGACCTCGAAATATGCCTCCGGATCGACCGTTGCGACTGGATCTCGATACCGCCGGAGCCACGAGAGGTTCCTGTTGGCTTCCAGTTCGGCAAACGCGTTTTCGAGTTCGTCCTCACGGACATACATGGCGATCAGTCGTCGACGGTCGGTTTCCGCCAGATACTGTTCGAAGTCCTCGTAGATCGAGTCCCACTCGTACTCGTCACACGCCGCTTTCAATTCTTCGTAGGCATCCCACTCTGAATGCTCGAGAAATAGTCGTTTGAGCGTGTCACGGTATTTGTCCGGATCCCGGTCACGATAGAGATCGGCAGCAAGCCAGCGAAGTCCGGACGGTCGCTGGAATGTGGCGATACCGGCCTTGACGACGTCAATCGCCCGCTCTTCGTTCCCGTGTTCGATCAAGCGCTCGGCATACTGCTTACAGAACTGACTGCTCTCAAGGTAGATGTCCTCATACAGGGCCGACAGGGCGTCCTCCTCGCCGAGTTCCTCAAGCAAGTGGATATACGTCGAGAGGATATTCTGTGTCCGCAGTGACGAGGCGATTCCTGTCTCACTGGCATTCGAGACAGGTGGATCGAGATCGACCGTATGTTCCTCAACGGGTGTTGGCGCATCGATACGCAGTTCTTCGAACGCATCACCGACGAAATACTCGAGTTCTAACGGCCCGACCGCCAAATGCTCGATGTCGAGTGTACCACTAGTGAAATCCTCGATCGTGAGCGGCCCATCGGTAAAATCGGAGGCATACAGGATATCGTCCGTTCGTTCGTGATCGCTATCCGTCTCCCCTGTTTGGGATGCCGCGTTTGCCGTCCGCTCGGTCGTTTCAGCGCGGGTGGTTCCTTGGTCTCGGGGCGTCCGCGGAGCCGTCTGTTCAGCAATGGTTGTCGGGTCAAGCGACACATCGGGAACATGTGCATCCAAGCGATTGAGCCAATACTCAAGATCGGCCTGGGACGTACAGAGAATACGTAACGCATCGTCATAGTCCTCTCTGACGAAGCTATACTCCGCCGTGAGGAATTCTTCGACGAGATAGTCGATGTAGGGTTGCTTTTCGCCGTGATCGAGATCCTGCTCTGTGATCGTTTCCGCATAAGCTTCGACGGCGCGTTCGAGTTCACGCCCGTAATGACCGCTGCTGTCATCGATCCGGGGCATGTTTTCGCGGATCGTCTCGGCGAGCGCCCGGTAGATATCGGTCGCTGCATCGACGTGACCGCGCTCCCGATGAGTCTCCGCTAGGTCGTGGTACTGGGAGAAATCGATGTAAGTATCGTATTCAATCATTCCCCCCCGACCGGTCGCTTGCTCGAACCGACGATCGATTTCCTGTTTGTAGTCATAGACCGTTTTGCCGGTCTCTTCACCCGTGAAGGCGACAAAGCGATCACGAACATCGCGATCATTCGCGATGACATCCAGCAGAAACGACCGTAACTCGTCGGCGGACGTTTGCTCGACCAACGCTTCAATATCGATTGTCTCGGCGAGAGATTCGGTCGAGTCGGTGGCTGCCCTATCACCGTCTGTGTCGGACTCTTGATCGTTGACGGCCAGCAGGACGGCGATGATATGCTTGCACTCTCCGGCGTAATCGTAGGGACAGGTACAGCTCGTGTGGATGATATCATCCTTTAGATCGATCGAAATGTCGTAATCGTGCGTGCCACGAACGACCGCTTGAATCGTATCACCGTCAATCGTCAACTCCTGAATCCGACCCTGTTGCCAGTAATTAACGCCCCGTTCGAATGATTGCTCGGTACAGAGCGAGCGAATCTCCTCGCGGATCGGATACGCCATGGATTGGACGACGATAGGGGATCCGGATCGGAAGGTGTATCGGTCTCAGTGATGCGGACCGGCAGCGCTGATCATGTTATCTCAACGTGGACGTCCTTAAGAAAATCCCCATTCGCCATCAAATTCTCCGGATTATGAGACCAATCTGTTCCGCAATACGGCTGAAACCGTGCCGCCAGGTTACGGTGCCTGTCGACTCCGGAGTACTGCAATGCGAACTGGCGACATTACACGACACATCCGAAAAGCACCTTCTGTGAGTTAATTCTTTGATCAGGAAGCGAACCACCGTGCAGTCCTTGAAAATCATCTCTATTGATTAGTCGAAGGGTTTGCTTCATTATCTAACGAGCGTGCGTGGATTGTATGAGATAACGGGCACGACATTACGATCAGGTCGTACTAGATCAAAATACCTAGAAGCCAGGATCAAGAATAGCTGTCGATGAACACAGGGAACGTCACCCGCCCAGCGAGTTCGTGTTCGATTACGCGACTCCAGCCGCTGTTGAGTTCGTCTTGAATCGTCTCGCCCCACTTGACGATCGGCATCACGTAGGCGTAGTTGTGCGCGTACAGCGGTTCGAGACAGTCGCTGTTGTAGAATCCGCGGTCGAGGTAGACGGCCTTGACCTGGCCTTCGATGGCGGTTGGTCAATCTTGTCGATCAGATCACGGTTGTTTTTGAGATCACGCTCGTACACCTCTTCAGGTGTTGAAGACCGGACATCGTCAGGAAAATCCGTGATTGGTCCGTAACGTTCCCTTACACGATCGATTTCAATCGGCAGGTCATACTCGTCGTGAATCGTTTCTAAGAGCTCTAATGCGTGCTCGTGCCAGCTTTGGACATCCACATCGGCGTAATACCGGATTTTCATAGCGGATCCGTACAAGAGAGCGCAAATGAAGTGCTCGATTCTGGTGATGTGCCATTCCGAGATCACGTATCGGAGGTGGGATCGTCCATGGCAGCGATTCGATCCGACAGACTCTCCGCAAACCACTCGTTTGCAATCTCAGCGGCTTGATCGACGATCTCCTCGTGGCTCATGCCGTCCGTCTCGAACGAGTCATACGCCCGCCACTGCTCGGCTGTCGGATCGAACACAAGCACGTAAGTCTTCGTCGTCAGGTCCAGTTGGAAGACTTCGATTTTCCCGGGCTCCGCTCCCGGTAATCCCATCGCGCCGCGGATCTTTGGGTTGTCACTCTCGCCGATCTGTCGGACGATGTCATCCGTGATTGGGTGGTCAGGAAGCGACGAAAGAAATGCCGGCGGTTGCTCGGTTGCTTTCTCCTCATCGGTCATGCGTAGCGGTTGGTGACCGGCGATATTGAATCCGTGGAGTTGGTGACTTGCTACTCGCTACACTAACCAAACAGACACAGAAGTGTATTCAATCTCGGCGAATCCACCGACCGTCATTCAGTTCGAAGGCAGGCTCGTAATTCTCTTCTTCGAATTCCTCAAGAACGGCAGTTAGGACCGGCTCTTCAACCAGATAGCCTTGACGCTCGTATCGATCGCGTGTACGTGCCCACTTGACAACGACTGCTTGCCGCTCAGACCGTGCCCGAACACGCCGGGAAAGACGATGATCCCCCGTCGGGACAAACACGAGGTCATCAAGTCCGGCGCACGACAGACAGTATGCGCACTCCTCACCGTTAGGTCCCTCTACGAGTTGGATCTGTCGTCCCGGCCCTAACTCCTCACCACAGACGTCACAGGAGGAGTCCATACTCCGGAGTTCGAAGACAATCGTCTCCTCGTCCTCCTCGTGATCGGGTGGCATACGAACACATCGGAGCGCCAGAACATGATTTATTGGGGGGGCCGGACGGTAACACCCCACCCGTCCCCTTACGATTCGTTTGGTGGTTCGGAATGATTCTTCCGATACCCCCGGAACGTCTTACTCTCAGGGCGCATACAACCACTGATGACAAGGGTAGACAAAGACGAGGAACGGGAGGAGCGTATCAAGATGGATATCGTCGTTGATGCCTACAACCAGGAGGAACGAGCAATCGGTTGGTACACGTATCTCGAAGACACGATCCGATTTCCATTCGAGGCACGGTGCATCAAGGAGCGCGAAGTTTCTCCACTCAACCAGGGCGAGGAGGTACGCGTTGTAGGACTGTCCTCGGTAGAGGCGTCCGAAAGCGAGATGTTCGTCACGATTGAGTGGATGAATCGAGAACTGGGTGTCCCGCTAGCACAATTGGAACCGATTGATGTAGACGGAGAGACTGAGGAGGCGATCGCAGACTGGCACTATTGGGACAAGCGTGGGTATATGTTCTGACGATGACTGAACGCGAGCCAATGCTCTGTCCGGAGTGTGGCTGGACAGGATCCGAGG
This sequence comes from Halobacteriales archaeon, assembly GCA_042219475.1. Classification (GTDB taxonomy): domain Archaea; phylum Halobacteriota; class Halobacteria; order Halobacteriales; family Hikarchaeaceae; genus Chewarchaeum. The sequence goes on along the minus strand of JBDGPX010000114.1, from coordinate 2,964 downwards.
ATGACCTTGTCGTCGAGGGGGAGAATCCTCAGTGTCCCGTGGATAGATCCGGATAGATAATAATCAACAGACCCGGATAGATAATAATCAACAGACGGCAGTAACTTATCTCCTTATCAATATATTGGATTCATCACGGATGATAACGGACTTGCTTATACTAACATCGCTTCATAATTGATATGAGTTTTATTCTTCGTTGGAATCTTTCCTATCATATCGACAATAAAGGCCATCATTGCAAACTAAGCGATGATAATGATCTGAAGGTCGGTCTTAAGGAAGTAACTACTGTTGAAGCGTTGAGCGAAAAGTAGTCACCTCAACGGGAGCAGGAATTTTTTGAGCCATTTCTAGATACTTTTGACCTAATTCATAATTCTCATCAATCTGCTCAACATCAACAAGAGCATATCCTGAAGCGGAGTTACTAAAATACTTAGCCGCTTCCGACATAGCCTCGACATGTTTTGACGATTGATTAGCGTATTCAATAGCGTCATCTGGTATATTCATGTTTGTGACTTTTTCAAAATATTTCCTAGATTGAGTATATTTATCTTGAGTGAATTGAAATTGCTGTGATGCTTGTGCCCAATTATCCATATTATAATTCGTAATTGCGGTTTCCCAGATTTCTTCAGCCTTATCAAACGCATGTTTGCCCTTCTCATATTCGAAAATAGCGTCAGGATTTACATCTTCGTCAGTTGTCTGAATCTTCGCTAAACAACCGCCTGTAAGCGTGTAAACAGCAATAATAAGGAAAGATTGTCGTGAAATATCCATAGAAGTACTATGTCATCTGAATTCAAAAATTTGAGGGTAGAACCCTATTACGTAATTCGAGAGAAATTAAACTAATGCCGCTTCAGCCGAGAACTGCTAAATCCAACCGAGAGACGCAGCACAATCGAATCTAGTGGTCCATGTTGGAAGCCGCACTAACGTCTGCTCAGGTTCTGAAAGAATCCGCTATGAATTACAGTTTTCATCTCAGACAAGATCGGTATTTTACCGAAGATAGGAATTCTATCAGATACTTTATATAGACAAGCTGGGAGTACCTGATAGGACGATCCAGGGTAGTCCAAAGTATGTCAAAGAATTATGACACTCTGGCAACCAAACCATGTTCCCTGGACGGTACTAATGACAAATAGTCTGTAAGAAACGATTTATATTGATGCAAACCTTGCAGGTTCATCGATTATTGCACCAAGACACAGACAAAATAGTAGATACAGCTTTCAGAAGTCTAACTCAATATTCTCATCAAGCGGCCACATTGGACGTGGGATGTTATGATATTCCCACTCTGGTGGACGCCCAACCGTCAACATCGAATGATCATTCGGACAATGGACGGTTATGATATCCTCAACCTCCGACTCCCAAGCTGCTCGCCAGTGATGGACTGATTTCAGGCCAATTACTTTTCGGTCAGTCGGTTCAATACCAACCGAGCGGAACAGTTCCGGATCTTTCGGATCAATCCGGTTTTCAGAAACAACCAGATCAACGTTATCGATGCGCAGGACAACTGTTGGCCCCATATTCACCGTACGACCAGTTCCGGAGGGTCCTTTGATCACCCACTGTCCCTCCGAAAGCGTGGTAACACGACCGGTAATAGGTAGTGGCTCTGCATGGGCATCATCAATGCGCCACCGACGTTTGCCACCCACGGTTGTGTTGATAACAGCCCCGATACCCGCTTCCATCGCTTCCTGAACGACCTCTGGATCAGACAACCAGAGGGTCCCGCTGGGTACTTCCATATCAAGCATATGCCGCAGAATCTCAGTCCCATCTGCTGTTGCACCGGCGCTAGCAGCATCTTCGGCATCATGAAGTACTATTGGAACCGCATCTGACTCTAGTGCCTTACTAATTGCATCCTCAGGAGTGTAGGTTTCCATCAGAAATTCTTCTTTAATATCCCAAAAGAATTCACCAACATCAGCTGCTGCTTCTTCTCCCAATGATGGTTCATTATCGGTCATGACGACAATATTTGCACCAACATATGGTGTGTCAGCCGGGGGAAATCCAACATAGACGTTTACATTAATAATTCCGGGTTCTGTTTCCCACTCGAAAGCCCGTTCCATGATTTGTGGAAGTGGTCCTTTCGCACCTTCATACCCGGATAATTGAAAGCCGACAGGAGTAAGAATAGGAAGTTTCTTATTCACGATTTTTGGACTGAACTCTCTTCTAATGATTTCAAGTATCCGTTCAGCAGCTTCTACCCCTCGTTCGAATTGATCAATATGAGGGATCGTATTGTATGCAAATAATCCATCTAATTCGTTAATGAATGCTTCACTGATATTGCCATGTGGATCGGTCGTACACACAATTGGTACTGTTTCACCAACGATATCACGAACAGCAACGGTAAGATCAGCTTCAGGTGCATCTAAACCTTCAACCACCATCGCCCCATGGAGATCAAGTAAAACACCATCAAGATCTGTTACCTGATCAATCCGTTCTGTGAGTTCACTTTTGAACCGATTGTATGTCGCCTCAGTCACTAATCCTCCAGGCATGGCAGCAGCTGCAATCGTTGGGATAATTTCAACGTCTTCGCTATCAAGGACATCCAAGTACCCACCAACACAATCGTTCACTCCCTGATAGTTTGAGAGGATTTCATCATCGTAGAAGAGATCTCGTTTCTTGAAATCCACAACATCAGTACGTTGATTTGACATAGTGTGCGTCTCATGACTCAGCTTACCGATCGCGATACGCATACATATAGCATACTCCGATCACGACTCTAAATCTACTGATTAGCTCAGCTTTGCACGTTGAAGGGGGGGCCGTGACGTAGGCGGTACCAAGGACGGATGATGCCGATTACAGACTTCTTGTCGTGCACGCATGTGTTCGACGAGTTCGATTCGCTGTCACCAGCACAACGCCGTCATGCGAAAACCTACGCCACAGGTC
>JBDGPX010000148.1:17672-20826 GCA_042219475.1 Halobacteriales archaeon | reverse complement strand
GCAAGCGACCAGCAGCGAGCAAAACGACACCAACCGGATACGCCGTTTCCTCTACCCGCTGGAGGACCGTATCGATTCTATGGAGTTCCGTCTGGGTGAACATCGTCCCGAGTTGATAGAGGGCCCCCAATACGGTCGTCAGTACAGCTCCGAACACAGCAACCGTCGCATGGGCATCAACGACGTTTTCTCGGGCGATCGGAATCTCACCGAACACTGGCCAGAGAAGGTCAACCGCTAACGCGTATCCGAGTATCGTCAGCACGAGGAAAAAGCCCAGCGCAACCGCAAAGTGACGTTCAGTGACGTCGTAGTCGGCTACTTGCCAGAGTGTCCGTCCGATGTTATAGACAAATACCCAAAATCCCGCGAGTATGACGGTCCCAAATACCAGCAGCCACTCCAACGAGGCCATCAGCAGGCTGATGGCGAAACCACCCAACCCAACGACAATCGGCCAGAGCTGAACGGCTGCGAGCCGCCGCGAATATAGTGACACGCCCGACCAAACAGGGATAAATTGCGTCATCGCACCCATGATCGTGAGGCAAATCCACCCAATCAGCAGGAGATGGACGTGAGCGAGCGTCGTCCACCCAGGGGCAATACCTACCGACATTCCGAATCCGATCGCCAACCCAACTACAAGGAAGCCGAGCCCCAGCACGAAATGACGAAGCGGAATCGTCATCGGCGGTTGGCGATCGGTATCAAGGGACCCCGGAACGGCACCCATCCTGTCACAAGTCGGGGTCGCCACCATACTTGGCCTATCTCCGAACATATTCCCCTCACCGTGGAGCGTAGCCTCACTCCCGACACCGTGACGACGGGATCGGTCGTCAAGGAGACGATAGCGAACGCGAGTGTCCTGTTTTCGGATCCAAACTCGGCGTTACGCTATCAGATCGACGCTGACAGCCTATGTGTTATCGAGTGTGCGACCACAGTCCGGACAGCGTTCATGATCGGGTGCGAGTTCCGCATCACACTGGGGGCAGAACTCCAAGTAACAGGTCCGTTCACCCATAATATCGACTGTATGATTCTCTATCATATAATTTCACCGTGACACACTTTGATGAAGGATTGATATTCCGATCATCGGAGCTTCTGATCCGAAGAAATCCGAGATTTGGTCGTTATATTAGTGAGAATTTGGAGAACTGTTTTGGTCGGCGTCTTGACAGTCCTTAGTATGTCGACGCGTGATGTGCTTCGGGAGATCCGATTTCGGTCATTTTCGAGGGTTCGGGCTTGGATAGATTCAAGCAATTATGAGGCTGGAGCACGGGTGGCCAATATTGTGCGTGGGCAATGGCTTCGGATTGGTGGTGTGTTGGTTGCAGTCATCGGGTTTGGTGTCACGCGGTTGTTCGTGGCCGAGACGATCCAGATGCAGACGCTGTTCCAGTTCATCCTGGCGGGTCTAATCCCGCTGGCGATCGGGCTCAGCGTGACCATCTACGGGGTTACACTTGCCATCGGAGCCTTCTCACGCGAATACGTCAATACCGTTGCACGGTATTGTTTTCTCGGCACGCTTACTGCAGTCATCGTCGTCGTCGTAACGGCAACGGAAACGGTCGTTCGCGGTGAGGGAATGCAGTTGTTCAGACAGGCCCCACTATTGATCGCGAATGTCCTGCTGGGCGGTGTCGTTGTCGGGGTCCTAATGGGGGATCGATCGGCTGAAAATCGAAAACAACAACAGGAAATCCGACGACAGGCCAACCGAGCGCTCTACCTCAATCGCGTGTTGCGCCATGAAGTTATCAATGCGACGACCATCATCCAAGGACATGCGAAGCGGTTGGTGGGCACAAAGACGGATGCATCCGACATCATCCAGACGATCACGGATGCCTCCCAACGGATCGACACGACGATCGATGAAATCGGCGATCTCATCGAAACCAAACCGACGTCATTGATCGCCGTCGACCGGATCATAAGGACAGAAACCGAGGCGATCCAATCCCGGTTCTCGACGATCGAAACCGATGTCGATAATTCACGTGAAGACGTCCGAGTTGCCGCCGACGACAGGTTGCAGCTGGTCTTCCGCGAGCTGTTAGAAAACGCCGCTCAGGATAGCGAAACCTCCCGAATCGAGGTGACTGTTGAGCCGGGTTCCTACTGGGTATCCATCGCAATCAGCGATGATGGATCGGGCCTTCCGGAGAAATACGAACAGCTACTGACCTCCGGGACGTTTCCGGAATACGACGACCCTGCAGCGGGGTTCGGGCTACAGATCGTTCGACTGCTCGTGCTTGAATATGATGGCCAATTGGAGGTGGACGAGGGGATTAACGGCGAGGGGACAACGATCAGGATCGCTCTCCCCGCTGTGAATACCAGCGGTGAGCTAACGAGGGCGGTCAACGTCCCGAGATCGGATCTCTACTCCGCGATTGGCGCGGGGTTCTTAGCTGGAGCCGTCATGGGACTCGTGTTCACACTTAGCTCCGATCTGTTTCCGATCATCGGCGCGTTGTATGGCGTAGACAACGCGATCATCGGATGGATCACCCATCTGTTTCATAGCGTTGTGTTCGCAGCGATGTTCGCCGGTGGGATATCTCATCCATGGCTGCAAGAACACGTGGAGAGTCTATCACGAGGGACCATCGCCGGCATCGTCTGGGGGGTGTTGCTTTGGTTGATTGCCGCAGGGATCATCATGCCATTGTGGTTACAGACGGTCGGGGTGATGGCGATGATCCCGAATCTGCCACCGCTTGGCTTGGTGAGCCACGCCATTTGGGGCGCCGTTCTGGGAAGTTCATATACCGTGTTGAAAAACAATGCTACCGGCGACTGACCGTATTACGATCGTTTCCTGGATATGGACTGAACCACCAAGCTCTAAAAATCAGCGTCTAATCGACCGAAAGATCATTATATTCGATTCAAAGGCCATCAACACGGTCCGTGGGGAGTCGGAGTTCAATCGACGACTTCCCGAGAAGGCTCCTCTATCCGACTGCTGATCGATGACGCACTGAAGAGGTTATAGATCGCTGTGAGACCCCAGATGAGGAGACCGGCGAGGATGATATACGACCGGACTGCCAGTGGGACCAATGCCTCATGGACGATCTGTCCCTCCCCGGAGACCGGATGGGGACTGCCCAACAGCATTTCCAAG
>JBDGPX010000148.1:5333-17662 GCA_042219475.1 Halobacteriales archaeon | reverse complement strand
ATGCCGATACCGACAACGCCAACCACCACTAATCCACCACCGACGTACATCGCGATCTTATCCGCGGTCGTGACCGTTGTCATCGTGATCCCCGATTGTTAGCCAAGCAGTTTTCGTACCCGTGAATGGTTCTGAACGAACGATGTCTCTTTCAACCGCTCGTCGACGGCCCACAACCCACCAGTACCGAGTGCGACGATCGTCCCGAACACCAGGATGGCCAACAACTCACCGGTCACGAGACCATGGGCCCAGCCGCCGGTTTCGCCATTGATGAAGTAGAAAAACATCATCAAAAACGCCCCGAAGAAGGCAGCTGTTCGGGTCAGGGCACCGAGGATGAGACCGAGTCCGATCAGCGTTTGTCCAACTGGGACCATGACGTTCGTGAACGCGAGGCCGATACCATCGCTGAACAGGGTAACGAACGGTCCCAAACTCGTCCCGGCAGCAGCGCCCCCGACAAACCAACTCGCATCGAACGGCCAGTTGGCGAGTTTATCGAGGCCGGAGTGTAACATCCACCAGCCGGCGATGAGCCGTAGCATCACCAGCCAGTATGCGAGCCAGGCCCCCGAGACATCCGGTGATGCCTCCTCGAATCGGTTGGATCGTGTCGTAGTACTCATACGAGATCACCGTGGTGTACAGAGGTAGTCCTCTGCCGATACAGGTGATACTTCTCCCTGATAGCCCTTAAATCTGGAATCGAATTCCCGTTCGGTGAGAATAGCAGTACCGATTGGAGAGGTTTTTCGTCGCGCCGGACGCTCCCACTTTTATTATCGAACTTCATAACCCGGAAGTATGGATCAATGGAAACGGCGTGCCATCGGGTACTTCGCGTTCGTCACCCTGGCACTCCTGTTGACCGCCTTCGGATATCAATGGGGGATGGCCGTATTCGAAGGCCGGCCAAGAACGTTCCTCGACTCCATTCAGTTCGCCGTCGAGATGTTCACGACCACCGGGTTTGGAGGTGATGCTCCATGGCAGAGTCCGGAGATGAACGTTTTCATCGCCGTCACGGATTTGCTCGGCATGGCGATTCTCGTCGGCGCACTCCCGGTACTGGTCGGGCCGCTCTTGGAAAACGCCTTGGCGACGACTGCTCCACAGGAGGTAGAGACATCGGTTAACGATCACGTCGTGATCTGTTCGGACACGACACGAGCGGAGGCACTCATCGAGGAGCTCGAAGCCCATTCAGTACCGTTCGTTATCGTCGAGCCTGATCGAGACCGAGCCGATGAGCTATACGAGGATGACTATCGCGTGATCAGGACCGATCCGGAATCAACGGACGGTTTGGAAGCCGCACGGCTCCCGGCAGCCCGGGCGCTGTTCGTCGATGTGTCTGACGAGATCGACGCGAGTATCGTTCTCGCTGCGAAGGAAGTCGCCGACGACGTCCCCGTCGTGAGTGTGGTCGAACAACCGGAAATGGAACGATATATCCGATTGGCAGGGGCCGACCACGTCATCTCGCCCCGCTCACTCCTCGGTGAAAGCCTCGCCGCAAAGGTGACGACGGCCGTACAAACGGAGCTCAATGAAGCGATCACGATCGGGGATTCACTCCAACTCGCCGAGATCTCGATCCGACACGGAAGCGATCTGGCTGGATCGAAATTGGCCGACAGCGGGATCCGGGAACGGTCGGGCGTCAATGTCATCGGCGCTTGGACCCGTGGGGAATTCCATCCGGCCCCGGATGGTGACATCCGATTGATCGCAGGATCCGTTTTGCTCGTGTCGGGGCGGCCCGATCAGTTGGAGGCGCTCGTCGAGATGACTCAATCTTCAGTTCGACAGTTTCAGGCCGGACAAACAGTAGTAATTGGCTACGGAGAGGTTGGCCAGGCTGTCTGTACCCAGCTCAATGATGCCGAGATCTCATACACCGTTGTCGATCGGGTCGATATGGATGGGGTCGACGTAGTTGGTGAGGCAACCGATCCGGAGACACTCAGGGCAGCCAACATCGAAGAGGCGACGACTGTGGTGCTCGCCCTTCCGGATGACACGACGACGGAGTTTGCCACGCTCGTCATTCGGGATCTGGCCTCCGATACGGAGATTATCGCCCGGATCGGGGAGAAAGAAAACGTCTCCAAGATGTATCGAGCCGGCAGTGACTATGTGCTGTCACTGGTGACGGTCAGTGGACGGATGGCAGCGGAGCGCCTCCTCGATGATCGTGATGTGTTATCGTTGAACCAACAGGTCGAAGTTATCCGGACAAGCGTCCCGAGCCTCTCGGGCCAATCGATTGGCGATGTTGATATTCGAGCGAAAACCGGATGTACCGTGGTGGCTATCGAAAGGGATAGCGAGGTACTGACCGATCTCGGGCCGGAGACGACGATCGAACCTGGCGATGAGCTCCTGATCGTCGGGACGGATGACGAAATCCACGCATTCGAACAATCGTACGGATCGAGCGTTGATTCGGCCGGCGAATAACGCCACAGCTGATACCATAGTAATCGATGACACCGATAGTTACAGGATAGCTGAAGCTCCCACAGATGGTGAACTTCGCATCGAATTACCGCGAATGATGTCACTTTCAGGCCGGAAAGCATCCCATTAGATGCGATAATCCAACCATTTCTGATTCTTGTTGGATGATTTGGTTCTCTATAAGGTAATTTAGAATATAGAAATAAAATATCTGATTTCAAAATGGAAATTATGTAAGCAAAAATGGGAATCAATCAGTATATATCATATTTTGGAACTTGGTTATAGTATTTGTGTATAAATACCGAGTATTGAATATTTTTCAGACTCATTTGTACCAATCGATACAATGCCCCCTTCGGTTGAAACCAGTATTAATGAGAGCCTTAGATATCATCGGCATATAGTTGTGATAGACCAGCTGACGTTGTTCGATGGTCGACTCCGGCTACTCACTCATCAGGTTCATGACGGTTTGACCGCTATTCGATCGTACGAGCCGTCTAACGCCTCAGCGTCTTCCGGCAACAATGCGACAATAAGGTACGGGGCGTAATCGGCGAAATAGTCGACGAGATCTGCGATTCGGGTCGCATCGATCGCTTCGACGGAGTCAAGCAGAACGAACGGGAGCCGATCATACACCTCATGAACGAGATAGCCGGCGAGTGCGACCACTAATCCGATCACCTCACGCTCGCTCTCGCTGAGATTCTCGATCGAATCCTCGTAAACTGTTCCATCGCTGGATTCACGAACGATATGGAGATCAAAGGAAGCGTCAGACCGTGCTTCGCTCCAATTGGAGTCGATTGTCCGTCGTTCGAGCCAAATACGGGCGAGGTTTTCGTAGTCTAAAATCTCCAATAGCTCCGCCATGTGTTCGTTGAAAGCCTCGACGGCGGCGCGTTCTAACTCCTCAATTCGGCCTCGTTCGGTTTCGAGTTCTGCCTGGATCGAATCGAGTTGCTCTTCGAGCGTTTCATGATCCGGGAGTGATTCGATTTCCTCGATCTCCGCTTCGACATCGTCGAGTTGCTGTTCGAGCTGTCCACGCTCGTACTGTAGCTCGCTGATCCGTTCGTATGTTTCGAGCAGATCCTTCTCGTGGAGTTCTTCGGCCTCAGCTGCCTGCGATTCGAGGTCCTCGATCTCCGTGTCGAGTGTGGCTTTCCTTTCACGGAGTTCCGTCAGTTCGGCTTCACGGGTCGTGATCTTCTCGTCGATGCGGTCGATCTCCTCGTCGAGTTCATTTCGAGTATCGATGCTTGTTTGGAGATCATCCCGCCGGGCCTGGAGTTCATCGATCCGCTCGGCGAGTTCTGCTCGTTGGTTACGTTTGTCGTCGATCACTGCCCGGAGCTCGTCCAAGCGATCATTGATCGATCCTTTCTCGACACGGGTGCCACATGTCCAGCACACCACAGTTTGCTCAGCTGCCGGTGCCAATTGTTCGGTCACCGGAATATCAGCCGGTTCGAATCCTGGAATATCGTTCTCCTCATCCAGCAGTCTCTCATTGAATTCGACGACTTCAGTCAGCGAGCTGATCGTTTCCTCCAGATCACGCTGTTGGTCACGGACCGCCTGGAGTTCCTCAGCGATCTCGTTGCGGCTGGATTTATCCGGGTCGCCAAGCTCCGCCAGCTCCGCTTTGAGTTCTGATCGCTCCTCATCGAGCGCATCGATTTCGGCCGTGAGGACTTCGATCCGTTCAGTCACGTCGCTGAGCTGGTGTCGTCGCTCGTTGAGTGCCTCGAGGACCTCGGCAGCTTCCTCGGTGGTTTCGATGGATTCCTCGACACCGGCGACCTCTTCACGAAGAGCGGAGATCTCCCGATCGATCGTCACCAATTTCTCCTTCAGCGACTCCCGTTTTTGCTCCAGTGACGGCAGTTGGTTGCGACGGCGATCGACGGACGCGATTTCGTCCTTGAGATCGCTTCGTTTGGTTCTGAGACGATCGATCCGCGCCTCGATAGCATCAGTGTCGACCGGCCGCATAATAACGCTCCGTAGATCCTCGCCCTGTTCGACCGTCCGGCGAACTGGGTTGTCATTGAGGAGAGTGACGAACAGGTCAACGAGAGTCTCGTCATCAGTGAAGGGCTCATCCCCCGCTTCGATCCCCGATCCAGTTCGTCGATACGTCCGGGTATATTCTTCCCCTTCAAGTTCGAGCGTCACATGACCCTCATCGGCATCAGTTTTGAGATTGGCTGTCGTGCCGCCGAGAACACCTCCGAGCGCCGATAACAACGATGTTCGGTTCGTCGCGTTCCGGCCAGTCAGCAGGGTTACACTCTGCTCAAAGGCGATCTCAGTGCGATCGATTCCGCCGATATGTTGAACGGAAAGAACCGCGGAATCGAAGTCCGCGTCAGGGATCGACGGTTTTGAACGGCTCATCCTTATTGCTCGTTATGTGTGAATTGATTAAACATAAATATAGCTGTTCTGATTATCACAACAAAATTTAAAATATACGAAGGAGAAGGATCATGGCTCGGATCCGGCCGCATCAGTCGACTCGGAGTCGCTTCGCGAACAACCGCAGGCATCCGCCGTGATGAGCTCAGATGGTCGGTATGACTCTTGACATTCCGTACACGTGATGCGGATCGAGATGGATACCTCTGGACTCGCGATGGTGAACGCGTCAGTTCGCTGTAATCGTTCGAGGGTTCGTTCGACGATCGCTTGACACCGGCTCTGAGCCCACTCGATCGTTTGGTTGGCGCTCGTCGCATCGATTTCCTTTTTTGACGTCGTCTCGACCTCACAGCACTCCCGGAGATGGGAACGAACCGTCGGATGGGTCACCCAATCCGCTTTGACCGACTTGAGGTCGATCCCCGCCTGCTCAAGTCGCGTTCGGACCCGCGCACGCTGATCCGCGGAGGTTTCATCGTCGACGAGAGCATTGTAGATGGCGGCAATGGCCTCATCTCGATCAAGGGCTCCGAACAATTCCCGGCCGATATCGAGATTATCATCATGTCGTTTGAGGGCGGCCCGGAGTATCCGTTCGTTCACGACATCAGCAAGATCCCGCAGGCTCGCGTCTTGGTGCTGATACCGATCGATAAGTGTTGTATTCAGTTTGTCGAGCCCATATGAATCGATCGCTTGACCGATTTTACACCCACATTGTTGGTATGTTGTGTCTCCAGACATGGTCCAGTTGAGCCGTTTTCAACGACGAAACATTTGTCTACTACCATCTGATCGTTTCGATCGTTTGAGCGATTTCCAATCCACGCCCCGACGGTCTGCCCGTATATATCGGACCAGACACAGTGATATTGGAGTTTTTGTGCGTCGTGGTCATGGATCAGTGACATGACTGTTTCAAACCGGCTCGTCGATCTGCAAACCGCCACACCAACACCTGGCGTCGGTCCTGATGAACTCGCGGATTACGGTCCACCTGTCACCCGAATCGGTTGGTTCCTCGTTGGATTCGTCGTGATTTTATTGGTTGGATGGTATGTAGTCGGGCCCATAATCCGCCAAGCGATCCGACGGCGAAATCGGAACAATCCGACGATTCAGGAAGCGATCACCCGATATTATCGATTACTCGTGATCGTTGTCGCGTTCTTTGTCGGTGCCGGTGTGGCCGGGTACGGGCAGTTTTTGGCGAATTCAGCGCTGGTGATCGCAGCAGGGACGTTGGCTGTCGGTGTGGCTGGACAGACGGTGATCGGTTCGCTCATCAGCGGATTGGTGCTGGTAAGTGATCCGGAATTCAACATCGGGAATTACATCGAATGGGACGACGGTGAGGGGACTGTCCAATCGATTGCCCTCCGGATCACGCGTGTCCATACTGTCGATGGGAAGCTAGTGACGATCCCAAACACGGTCCTGACTGAGCAGACGATTACACGCCCGTACGGACGGAAACGGCGTCGTATCATCGAACATGTTGCCGTCGGGTACGATGATGATCTCGGAATGGCGATCGATCGCCTCGAAGAAACCGCGAACGGCCTGGGGGATATCTTATCGGAACCAGCCCCGCGTGCCTATGTCGATGATTTCGGCCCCGATGCTGTTGATATCCGGGTTCAGTATTGGATCGAAAATCCACGACAAAAAGACGTATTGGAAATCCGATCCGAGTTCGCACAGGCGGTGAAATCACGGCTTGAAAGCGCCGACATCACGATCAGTCCGGTCTCAAAACGGGCCCTTGAGGGACAGATCGAGCTCCAGGAACCGCGGGAGTTGTGAAGCAGGCATCAACGCAGTGAACTACTCCGGACTACTCAGCGGCTGTGGCCGCTCCCTTGAGCTAGGGCTTCACACCCTTTCGGGTAGACTTGCTCCTGCAGTCAGCGGTTGACAACCCCATCGACCGGACTATACCTGTCGATCAACCCCCCCAACTATCGTCACCGTCTTTCAACATCTCGCCGATGTCGGCGATATCGTCATTGATGTCATCGCCGGAGCTTTCGCCCGGGAGGATATCGCCGAGCGCTGCCCCGAAGGAAGCAACCGTCCACACCACACTGATTCGAGCGACAGCCATGGTCGGATCTTGCCAGCCGTTGACCCGTCCCCACATCGTCATCAGCGCGGCCGCAGTCAGAAATGAGACGAGCGTGATCCCGACCAGTCGGCGGGGGATGATTCCGAATAGCGGCCGAGAGACCTGAACGTCCTGCGGTCCAGTCCGGTAGACTAACGCCGTGACGATCACCAACACGAAGCCAGCGTTCAACAGGAAAAAGAGCGGGAACTCACCGATCCGGAACGAAAGAAAGTACTCGGCGACATCGAAGACGCCATCTTCGATCAGAAACGGGATCGAAAAGAAAATACTGCCGACGAATGCCTCGGCGATGTCTCGGGATGTGTATTTCCGGATGTTGTCGCCGAACTGTTCGTCTGAAATCGCTTCCTGTGTCCGTGCTCTGAGCTGTTGGACCTCGGACCGGGCCGAATCGTTGTCGACACGCGCTTCGAGGTCTGCGAGCTGTTCATTGAGATTCCGGAGGAATTCCCCATCGGATATCGATTCATCAGCACCCGTCGGGATGATATCAGCTGATCGCTCGTTCGGTCGAAGATCGGCGAGATCGGGCGCATGATCATCAGCGTCATCAGCTGACAGGATGTCACCGAGCGCCGCTCCGATTGACCCGACTGTCCAGAGGACGTTGACACGAGCAACCGCTTCAGTCGGTGGTTGCCAATCACCAACCCGACCCCAAACCGTCATCAAAATCGTCGCCACGACAAACGACACAACGAGGATCATTACGACCCGGGTCGGAATACGGCCGAATAGGAGGTGGTGTTCGGCCTTGTCACGGCCCGTCCATTCGAGTAGTGCGTACGTCATGACCACCACAAACACCGTATTCGCGATCAAAAACAGCGGAATTCCGACGAGAGTCCGCTGAAATAAATGATTGGCAATGTCGAATACGCCATCTTCGACCAGGAGTGGCGAAGCGAAAATCACACTCCCGACAAAGGCCTCGGCTGCATCATTGACATCGAGACGACGAACACCGGTGTCGATCAATCCACGATCGCTCGCCGCCGCGAGAAGTTCCTTGGTTTCCTGGATCTCATCCCGAGCGGATGACGATTCGATCGTATCGCCTAACTCCTCGAGTTGTCGAATAAGATCCTCAACGGCCGTCTCATCCGATTGCCTGTCAACTGGCGGTGCCACGGTGTCGGCAGTACTGTCAAGCGAGGTATTATTCATTCTGGTATCGCCTGTGGTGGCGGTGAATTCTCATGGGTCAACAGCTACTGATCCTCGAACAATGGGATGACACGTACTGATTCATTCAGGCAGTCGTTGGGGGTCGGGAAGTGTCGATACCTCATCGTCAGCACCCATGCCGGTTGTCACGATGAGCCGCATCCCTCGGCGGACGCTCATGTCGATTTCGTGGATCTGATCCTCCGGTAACAACACCAACCGACCTGCCGTTGGGTTCGGGCTATTCGGAAGGAACACGTTGTACACGGGTTGCTCGACGAAATCAGTGACGGCCGACGGGCTTTCCCCGGTGACAAGGCCGATCGAGTAGACGTCCTGCCGCGGATACTCGACCAGTACGACGCTCTCGTAGGCGGTATCCCGATCGACGAGGGAGTTGGCAACCTGTCGCACGCTCGCGTAGATCGTGCTGATCAACGGGATTACGTTGACAATGCGGCCAAAATTCCCCAGCACCTGTCGGCCGACGCTTCGCTGGGCGAAGTAGCCAAGAACGGTAATCACACCGACGATCAACACCAATGCGAGCAATTGCGCTACTGCTTCGATATTCGCGGTATATTGTGTGAGCCGTGTCCCTTGAACGATCGGATTGATAAATTGAAGCGACCAATTGACGAGGAGACGGACGATGTATAGCGTGACGACCAACGGGGTGATCAGTATCAATCCTGCGATGAAACTGTTCTTGATAGCGGTCGATAGGTCCATGCTTGAGAGATGGAGGGGGGTAAGTTAAGAGTCAGTCCCACCGACGGCTGCGAGTGGTGATGAACCACCGATGATGGCTGCTGCAGCGAGGATCGCAGCCGAGAGAGCGACGAAGTTACCATCGGGCGAGTACGTTGCAAAGTTCGCTCCGGTGCCGATGATGAATACGGTAATGTAGAAACTGATTATCGCGAAAATGAGCATGACGATACCTGTGATGATACTACTGACGAGGGCACCGAATGAATGAAAATACCAGGGAATAGGCAACCCATGCGGAATGGGGTTTGAACAACGCCCCGGGCGATCTATTTATCGAGCGGAAGACCATCGGTAATATTGTCGCATCCATCAAGAAGTGCTAAAATAAAATCGATTGACATGACAGAATTGCGTCTACGGATTCACGGTGGAAGCCCCAATAGCCAGCACCTGCGTTGGAAGATTTTTTCAGGCGGCGCTTTCGAACTGTTGCTCAACGCTCCGATGAACGTGAGATCATTTACATACAATTATGAAAATTCGGGATAGGATCGGGATCACGACCCGGCGACAACGACAGTTGACATGGCTCATGGAGGTCAGTCTCATCGGACTGCTGTTTATCGGATTCGAACGGGGGAATACGGGCATCATCGTCAACACCGCGGTCGCACTAGGGGTCACACAACTCCCACCACTCCTGGAACGGAATTACGAAATACAGATGGATCCAGCGCTGACACTCTGGATAACGAGTGCGGTCTTTCTCCACGCGCTCGGGACTGTTGGCCTTCCCGGTTCGGAACTCAGCTTTTACCGGTCGGTGTGGTGGTGGGATCATCTCACCCATGCGCTATCGTCGTCGATTGTCGCCGGAGTCGGTTACGCGACTGTCCGGGCGTTTGACATTCACGATGATCGTATTCACATCCCATCACAGGTCATGTTCGTGTTCATATTGTTATTCGTCCTTGCGTTCGGTGTCTTTTGGGAAGTGATCGAATTCGTGATCGGCCTGATCGCGGCGATGGCGGGAACGGGAAGTGTATTGACCCAGTATGGGCTCAATGATACGATGTTGGATTTAGTCTTCGATACAATCGGGGCGATTATTGTTGCGATCTGGGGGACAGCCCATCTGACCGGTGTTGTCGATGCGATTCAGTCCGGACTGGATATGAATCGCTGAGGAACTGATTATTCAAGCCATTCGCAAACACCACCCGATTAACAGTAGATATATGCGACGTGGCGTGGTGGCCGGAGTATGGCCTTACCGCCGATATCGACGGGAGCGGCCATCGTCTTTGGCCTGATCTTCCTCGCACTCGTGTTATTCGTCACTGAATGGATTCCCACGGATATCACAGCGGTTGGGATCATCGTCTCGCTTGTCATTTTCGAGCCGTGGACCGGCATCTCCGGTCGGGAAGCCATTTCCGGCTTCGCGAGCCCCGCAACCATCACCATCGTCGCCATGTACATGCTCTCAGCAGGGATCCAGAAGACGGGGCTCGTCCAACGCCTCGGTGTGTACATGGCACGCGTAACAAGGGGGAGTGAAACCCGTGTCTTAGCCGCGACAGTCGGCTCGACTGGCCCGATCGCCGGCATCATCAACAACACGCCCGTCGTTGCTGTTTTCATTCCGATGATCAGTGATCTGGCCGATGCGAGTCACATCTCGCCATCCAAGCTCCTCCTGCCGCTCTCGTATGCCGCCATGCTCGGCGGGACGCTCACACTGATCGGTACTTCGACGAATATTCTGGCGAGTGATCTCTCACGGCAACTGCTCGATCATCCGATTTCGATGTTCGAATTCACCAAGCTCGGGGTTATCATTCTCTTCGTCGGCGGCGTCTATCTCATGACGATCGGCCGCTGGCTGACGCCCGAGCGAATCAAGCCGAATACGGATCTTACTGAGGAGTTCGAAGTCGAGGATTACCTCGCGAGAGTCGGGGTCACCGACGAATCCCCGTTGATCGGCCAGACCGTCGCCGATGTTTTCGAGGATACTGCATTCGATCTCGACGTACTCCAACTCGTTCGCGGTGACGAGACGTTCTTCGCGCCGGAAACAGACTACACGATCGAATCCGGTGACATACTCACTGTCCGGGCGTCGACGCAGGAAGTCAACCGGATCGCCGAAACGTTTGCGCTTCGGCAGTATCCGCGTGAAGACATCACCGATGACGAGTTGGAGGACACGGAAAGCGAGACGGTTCCGATCGAAGCGATCATCCCCCCGGATTCGGGATTTATCGATCGGTCCATCGATGAAGTGAAGTTCGAAGAACGGTACCGGACCACCGTTCTGGGTGTGCGCCGTGGTGATGAGACGGTCCAAACCGGTCTCGATGACTTCACACTAGAGGCCGGAGACGCGCTATTCCTGCACACAACGCCGGATGCGGTGGATTTCTTTCGGGAGACCGCCGATCTGGTCGTGACCCAAGGGCTCGATAGCGACGTGCTCGAGCCGATCGATCGGGAGCGATCGAAACTGGACCCGAAAACGCCGATCGCCGTCGCGATCATGGGTGGCGTTATCGGAGCGGCCGCACTCGATCTCGTTCCGATCGTGATCGCCGCGCTTGGCGGAGTCGTCATGATGGTGGTGACCCGGACCCTCACGACGACGGAAGCATACGATGCAGTGAGTTGGAGCATCATTTTCCTGTTAGCCGGAGTGATTCCGCTCGGATTGGCCATGCAGAAGACCGGCGGCGCCGAGTTCATCGCCGCTCTGCTCGTTGACAGCGCCGACGTCTTACCTGTGATCGCTGTGCTCGGGTTGTTCTACTTGCTCACGGGACTGTTGGCGAACATCATCACGCCCGTGGCGAGTGTCGTGTTGATGATCCCGATCGCGGTCGATACCGCAGCCCGGATCGGTGCCAACGGGTTTGCGTTTCTTTTAGCGGTCATGTTCGCGGCAAGTACGGCGTTTATGACGCCGGTTGGCTACCAAACGAACCTCATGGTCTACGGTCCCGGTGGGTATCGATTTACCGATTATCTCCGTGTCGGCGGGCCATTGCAAGCGCTCCTGACCGTCGTCACGACTGTAGGCATCGCGTTCTTTTGGGGTGTCACATAAGCGGCATGACGGTGGTGACCGCAGGTGTACCGCTGGTGGATCCTAGATAGGATTGATCGGATCACGGGGGTCAGCGGTCTCCTAAATGGTGATTCTTCGTGTTGGCCTCGATGGATCCGTGTGGAATCACCCTGATGGTCTGGCCGTTTCGTTCTTAGAGCGTAAATCCTGACGGTGTCAGATATTACAAGACGCGCCACAATCCGGACATTCGAAATGGATCGGATCCATCGATGGGCTGATATAGGCGTCGCCTGACCCACAGATCGGACAGCGGATCCAATTTGAATGTTTACGCATGCGTTCGAC
>JBDGPX010000148.1:5045-5282 GCA_042219475.1 Halobacteriales archaeon | reverse complement strand
GGTAACTATTTATCCTACGCAGTGATGATCAATGCTGGGCATCGGTTCGACCAGCGAGAAGTTGTTTTACAATGCCTGTTCAAAGACCGACGACTAATCCGTCCCCCTGATTTGTGTACGTGGATCCCCTACCGGGACTCGATAGTTACTGACAGATCATCGATGTAATGGGTTGCGTCGGCTTCCCAGATGACGGCTGTGCCGACGGCAAAATGTAACGTATCGGTAGATAGCTCA
>JBDGPX010000148.1:2535-4986 GCA_042219475.1 Halobacteriales archaeon | reverse complement strand
TGACGGATCGTGTTAAACGACTCCGATTCACTCCAGAACTGTCCCGAAACCGAAATGTGGTAGGTGTGTCCTGGTTTGATGGAGATTGGATGTGTCACCCAGGTCACACCGTCATCGTAGTCCCCTTCATTCCAGATCCGAAGCGAACGGTCGCCGCCGGCTGCTTCCGTATTAGAAACGGTAACATCCCACTCGAACTCCGCAATATCCACCTCCGGACCGATCGTCGCATTCGACTCCCAGTCATTGAAGCCGTCTTCGAATCCCTCGGTAAAGTCCGAGCTGTCCCGCTGGCTAGTACACCCGGCGATACCGCCCATCCCAATCGCCGCTCCAGCACGGAGGAGATCACGCCGTAGCATATTCCCCCCGAACAGGTCAAGGGGTATAATCGCCAGGAAACGTCGACTACCGCCGCTACACGAGACCCATCGGTGCCAATCGGTGAGAGTTGCTCTCTAGGTATCGATCGGAAGTGACGGATATTCAAAGCGCAAACCCCGTACTTCGGCGGGGGAGGATATCAATCACTTTCTTCGGTATCGGCCTCAGGAGAATTCTCTTTGACGCTGGCGATCGCTTCTCTGGCACCACTCTTCGACGAGTACCCCTCACCGCTATCGGCGAGGATATTCCCGTTCCGGTGTCGCAACCGCCAGCGGAACTCGCCCCGCTTGTCCTCATACAACTCGAAAGCCGCAAACCCCATATCGAGGGTATCGGCATCCGGCGCGTAGTTTTTGATTCGTCTGACAGCGGCCCGCGCGCCATCTCGGGAAGAATAGCCTTCACCGCTATCGGCGATGATGTCGCTTCCGGATTTCATTCGCCAGCGATACTCTCCCGCTGCATCCTCGTAGATTTCAAAGGTTGCCATATGGGGAGTCATGACCCCCACACATAAAATAATTGACCCCAGGGAAATTGGTGTAGGAAAAATAATACCGAGCGATACGCTCAATCCTTGAGACATATGCAACAGGTGCCGATGTAATCGATCTGAAACGGGCCGAGGCGTAATCGATGTTCCTCGGTATTGACCCCGTCAAGCGTGCTTCGTAGTATTTCGTCGAGTCGAAATGTGGGTTCTGAAGTGATCGAAGCGCTAGTGGTGTGAAACCATGACGATGGCATTGGCCTGGAATTCGGTCACTTCACTTCGCTTTGGAGCTAAATCGACGTTCAATCCAAGCGGTGAGGGTCAATCCAAGCGGTGAGGGAGTATCCTCAAAGAGGACCCCTATGCCGGAATGATGTGGTGAAGCCCTTCGCCGCCGAGGACGTACAGTTCGTTATCAGGCCCCTGGCCGAACGAGAACAGCGTACCTAATTTGTCAGTGGCGTCCCGAGCTAGCGGGAGAATATCAATCCTCCATGCTTCACCGTCGCCGATTTCGGGTGGGGTGGCAACGAACAGCCGACCGTTAGGCTGGAAGTCGCCGAACACGTAGCGGCCGAAAAGGCCAGGGAGTGCTCGGCCGCGGTAGACGTATCCACCGACGACCGCCAAACCGTTGATCGTCCCTGCGGTCGGCGACTCGTTTGGATATGCGACAATCGGATCGAGGAGTGGTTCACCGCCACGGACGTTCTCCGGCGTGGCGTCGGGACAGTCCTCTCGTGGTTGACTGTTGTTCACCGAATCAAAGCAGTAATAGCCCTCCTTGACATTCCAGCCGTAGTTACCGCCCTTCTCGACGAGATTGATCTCCTCGGCGAGGTTCTGTCCGACGTCGCCGACGAAGTATTGGTCGCCATCGAAGGAACTCCGCCACGGATTCCGAAACCCCCAGGCGTAATGTTCGTCGAGCCCCTTACGACCGATCAGCGGGTTATCGTCGGGAATTCCGTATGATCGGTCCCCCTCGCCGTCGGCGTCGATGTCAATGCGTAAAATGCTCCCGAGTAAGTTCTCGGTGACGTCCTGACCGTTGCCCCCGAGGTTCTTTGTATACCAGTCTTTGACATGACCCTTGCCGAAGTCGGCGCGGTTACCGCCGTCACCGGTCGGGACGTAGAGGTAGCCCTCCGGGCCGAACGTAATGTCACCGGAGTTGTGAACGCCATGGGGTTGGGGGATTTCCATGATGGGTTGCTCGGTATCCGGCAGCGCCCGCATCCCGTCTGCGGTGACGTCGAACTCAGCAAGTACGAACGTGTGATTGTAATCGTCAGGGGTTTCCGCTCGAGAGGGGGCGCTGTAGCGGACGAACAACCGCCGGTTCCGCTTGAAGTCAGGGTGGAGCGCGATACCGAGCAATCCCCGTTCATTGGCGTTGATGACTTGCTTACGGAGATCGAGTAAGGGTTGATCATGAAGTCCATCGGGACCGTGGACGTGGATCAACCCGGGTTTGGTGGCGATGTAACGCAGATCGGTATCCGACGGAAATACGACGTCAAGCGGCGTCTTCAGTCCTGACGCTATCGTCTGGACACTCACCGTCTCGG
>JBDGPX010000148.1:0-2525 GCA_042219475.1 Halobacteriales archaeon | reverse complement strand
GGGAGAGCTCCCCCGGGTGTCGGTGTCGGTCCTGTATCGGCCTCCCTTGTGGCCGTGGGCGTTGCGCTCTCATTATTGCGTCTCGTCGTTGTGGCCGAATCCTCACTTACCGTATTGTCGATATCTCGATCATCGGTTGCTGATGCATCGTCCCGGTTCGCACAGCCAGCAATCCCGCCGATGGAACAGCCGACCACTGCCCGGAGGAAATCTCGACGGTTCACATCCCGACCCATACCGGATAGGGAGAACAAGCTGTGAAAACTGCTTGGGTCATCATCCTATCCGTCGATGGTCTACGCTCAATTGCTAACCATCTATGGGATACTGTTTTATGCGAGGTATGCGATTTCAGTCGCATGGAAAAGGCAGACGAACTAACGACCGAATTGAACGTGACCGGAGAGCTTGACGAGGAGATATCCGAGAGAGCCCCGATAATCCGACTGATGGAAGATGTGTTGGAACATGGTGAAGTGCATGCCGAATTCGCCGACGACTCAAACCGATACGTCGAAATACGGAAAGGAACGACCACGTTCGATTTCCAAGGCGGCGTGTTCGTCGTCAATGATGGTATCACCGATCACCAGTTTGCGATGAGTCTACTGACAAACTGGCACAAACCGAGAAATGTATTCGAAGAAGCAGTACACTAACTCACGGGATTGAATACTCCAGCACGACTCTTTACCAAATCATACGGTGGCGGTCGGACGGTTGTTCCCATGCTAACTAGTCATTTCTCTGTGTATCGGTAACGGACAACTCATATCTGGGCGGATCGTTTCCTCCTTATATGTCGAAACAGGCAAAGGAGAGATCAACTCCATATGAGTATTGCCGGATTATTTAGAATCACGATCATCGCCCCGTCGGAATTGTCGAGATGAATAAGCCGATTGGTTTATTAATTTACCATTGTATACAATAGAAAGTATTCAATATCCGACCACATAAAATTCCCAACAGCAATATCCTCGAAACTAGCGAGCGTGGCGTCAGTCGTCACGATGAACTCGGGTCTACAGGTCCCGAGAGCGACGATCATCCGCCCGATCGTATGTTCCGACATTTTGACCTGGCGAACAAACCAAACGGTCGCGTTAACGAACGCTCGGGTACTGACGTGTGACATCCAGCGTTCAGAACCCAAATTCTCCCTCAGATCGCGATTGAGCGTTAGGTGATCCACGTCAGTCGGATCCAGAAGCCCAGTCCAGTTCCATACACGAAATGGTATACGAGCAGTTCATCGAAATGTGAACGAAAGAGGCCAATGCGCCAGCAGGCGGTCAGAATTCCGAACAGGAAAATGCTCCAAACGCCCACGACACCGAATGCCTCCACGGTTGTGGGTGGCACCGCAAGAAATTGTAACACGAACAGTTCCAGGGCAACAAGAACACCGCCGGCAAAACCACCATATAACATCCAGGCGGTGAACTCGATCCACCGAAATGACGAGCGATCAGGCCCAACTGCCCGCCTTGAAATCGTTGCTATAACCGGTGGTTCGCCAGCGACGAAGGCGGTAACAGTTGCGGCAATGGTCCCCATCAAGAGCCCGCCGAGCAGTCCATTGAGTATTGTCGTCATCGTTCCTCAAACTCGATCGTAATTCTTTGGAACGTTAGAGAAGGAAAATCAGTGGGCAAACCGAGCTAACCGTCTCCCGGTCGGTACCCTTAATCGGCGGCCTCCGTGGTTTCGGCGTTGGGAGCGTTTCGCTTGACGCTGTCGATCCCGTCCCACGTGCTGCTTCGATCGGAATACCCTTGGCCGCCATCGGCGAGGATGTTCCCGTTGCGGTGCCGGAGTCGCCAGCGCCAGTCCCCATCGCTATCTTCATAGACTTCGAACGCTGCCCGGCCGATGTCGATCAAGTCGGCGTCAGGCATGTGATTACGAACGCGATCGACCGCTTCCTCAGCTTCACTACGGGAGCTGTATCCTTCACCGCTGTCGGCCATAATTCCATCTCCATCTCATCGATCCCCTCCCGAATCCGGTCGATCGCTCGGCGTGCGCTGGGACGACGTGAGTACCCCTCTCCGCTGTCGGCGAGGATGTTGCCGTTCCGGTGAATGAGCCGCCAACGCCACTCGCCCGCTTGATCTCGGTAGACCTCGATGGCCGTCGGCTCCGGTCGGAGATAATTCGCCGGGCCGACGTATTCTCGGAACCCGTCGATCGCATTTTCGACGCCGCCGCGAGAGGCGTATCCCTCGCCACTATCCGCGAGGATGTTGCCGTTGTCATGTCGGAGTCGCCAGCGATAATCGCCGGCACTGTCCTCGTAGAGTTCGAACTCCGCCCGGCTGGCGACTTCCTCAACGGGCTCGAAATCTTCGTCTTCCGCTGGGAGTTCGGCTTCGCTCTCGATGAGCATCGTCGTAGCACCGAGTGCGTCTCGCCGGACGGCCTGCATGCCTTTCTGGGCATTGTGTTTCCGGGTGTACCCCTCTCCACTATCGGCGATGAGGTTCCCGTTTCGATGTCGAAGTCGCCAGCGCCACTGATCA
>JBDGPX010000087.1:0-21219 GCA_042219475.1 Halobacteriales archaeon | reverse complement strand
TTGGGCGATGATCCTGTTTGGATGGATGATTGGCTGGACACAGTTTGGTGAGCAAAACCAGATCGGCCCCACCAAGAAGGTCACACCCGACGCTTTCCAGCAGAAAGTCACGAAGTTCAAGGAAAACGCCGGGTCGACGAACATCCAGGGCGAGGAAGCATTCGTTCCCGCCGGCGACGACGTCTACATCGGGGCGCTACAATGGGGCTGGGACGGACTGCCGGTCGCCTTGGAGGCAAACCAGAGCTACAAGTTCCATCTGGGTGCATACGACGTCCAACACGGGTTTTCGGTGCGAAACGAGGACAACTTCAGCCAACAGATGTCCCTACAAATGCTTCCCGGATACGAATGGATTCTTGAGATGAGCTTCGACGAACCGGGGACCTACCACGTCGTCTGCAACGAGTTCTGTGGCACCGGTCACCGGACGATGCACGGCAAAATATTCGTCCAGGAGGGCTAACCGATGTTCGGCTTTAGTACCTTCAGTTACGACGATGACGGCTTTCGGACGTGTGGCGTCACCGGACTCGATATCCACGAGTCGGCCGAGGACATGGTGAAGCTCTTCGGGCTGACAGCTATCATCGCCTTGCTGGTTGGCGGCATTTTCGCGATCTTCGTGGCGCTAACCCGATGGGAGTTGATCGGATTGCTTGACGCGTCGGCTTTCTATAAATATCTCAGTATCCATGCCTGGTACCTCCTGATCTTCTGGATGGTGTTCATGGAAATTGCCATCCTCTATGTGGGTGGCCCCTTCGTGCTCGGCCGGCGACTGCCGATGAAATGGCTGGCCAAGGTCGCATATGGAGTGATGGTGATCGGCACGGTGGTGATCACCTACGGCATCTGGACTCAGGAGGTGCCTGACCATGCCCCGCTGCTGACTTCGTACGCACCGCTTCCCTCACCACCGTCGTTCTATCTCGGTGTCGTCCTGTTTCTCCTTGGGGCGCTCATCGCAGCACTGCCGTTCCTGGCGACGATCTGGAAGGAAAAACGCACGAATCCGAACAAGACGCTACCGTTGATCACCTTCGGGGCGTTCTGTACGGCGATCGTCGCCGCGGAGGCGATCATCGGCGGGCTAATCACCTTCGTGCCGACGTTCTTCTGGCGGATCGGCTTCCTCGAACACATCGATGCCGCCTGGTACCGCCAGATGTACTGGATGATCGGCCACGGCAGCCAGCAGATCAATCTGCTGGCGATGATCACGGTCTGGTACTTCATGACCCACGTCATCGGCGGAGCCGTGGTTGCCTCGGAAAAAGTCTCCCGGTTTGCGTTCGTCCTCTATCTGTTCTTCATCAACATGGGCGCCGCCCACCACCTTATGTCAGATCCCGCCGTCGGACTCGGGTGGCGCATCTGGAACACGTCGTATGCGGCCTACGGTGCGGTGATCGCCAGTATGATCCACGCCTTCGCGATCCCGGCCGGTCTCGAAGCCGGCCGTCGCCAGAAGAACCGGGGGGGCGGCCTCTTCGGCTGGCTCTGGTCGGCACCGTGGAAGGATCCTGGTTTCTCCTCGACGATCCTCTCGATCGTCCTTTTTGGCTTCCTCGGCGGGATCACTGGTGTCATGATGGGCCAGATGCAGCTCAACATGACCTGGCATAACACGCTTGCCGTCCCCGGTCACTTCCACGGAACGGTCGCCACGGGCACGACGATCGCGTTCATGGGCCTCGGGTACTACGTCATCCGGCTCGTTTTCGGCCGCGAGTGGGTCGGCGGTGTAATCGCGACGATCCAGCCGTATTTCTATGCCGGCGCGATGTCGGTCGTGGTGTTGATGATGATGTATCTTGGGGTTCTCTTTGGAGTCCCACGACGGCATCCATCGGTCATGGACATCCCGGGTACTGAGTTCAGCTTCGCCCCAGCCAAGCCGTTCTTCGCGATCTTCGGGATCACAGCCGTACTTGCGATCGTTGGCGGAGCCTTGTTTGTGATTATCGCCGTGGCCTCGTTATTGTTCGGGGATACGTTCGAAGGTGATCCGCGCCTTGACAGCTTGCGGGTGGCCGCTGACGGTGGCAACGAACCGGAAGGTCCCCATCATCAGAGCATGCGCGGGACGTTCGTGTTCACGCTAGCATTCTTCGCGACCTTCGTGGTGTTGTGGGCATTAAACTGGTTCCTGCTCGCGCAGGTCTGGCAGATCGGGTCATAAGGCTGTCAATCATCGGGATTACTGCACCGTTTTACCACCGTTCTTCTGGTGAGTAAGGGGAGATCGCAAGGTCCCACGAACAGCGGATAGCTGCCGTCCAGTTACCCTAACATATTCGGGATAATTCCCACCGAAGCCTGGTGAATAATGAAAGACAGGTGACCGACGCGTGGAGGCACAACGATGAGCCAGGACACCGTCCAATCACCGGCTACATTTGCAGTGAAGGTACTGCGCGGAAGCTGGAACACGGTGTTGTCGATTTATTACGCGAACAGCCTCAGCTGGCGGATTCTGAAATCCGGGGCCTTGTTTTTCTTTGGCTTTTTCCTGTGGGCAGGTTCGAATATCTTGCTGTCCTACCGGCCTGAGTGGACGCTCCTCCGGTATACGCTGGCCTACGGATTCGTCGTCATTGGTTACGGACCGTTCCATCACTTCGTTGTCATCCCGGTGTATCAACGGCTCCGCCGACAGGGACGCGATCTCACGTTTGGATCACACCTCCACCTGCCGAATATCAGTTTGGGCGTCTTCTTGGTGTTAGTACTCATCCTCGGAACGCATCCGGTTGGACCGATGACGATCGATTTCCAATCGACACTTGAAGGATCCAGCGCCGATATCGATCCTCGGCTCGCCTGTGTCAAGGGTACGGCAGCGGACGGGACGACCGAAGTTCACTGTCACCTCAGTCAGTCGAGCGGGATCGATCGTGTCGTCGTCAAGAGCGGCGACAAAACGATCGCGACCGATACCGAGGCCCCCTATGAATTCACGATCCGCGAAGACCAACTGGCGACAGTTGTCAATGAAAAGCGATTTCGCGTCGAGTTACTCGATGAAAACGGGGATCTCATCCGTCAATACACCCGTTCGCTTTCGATGATCAGCGAACGGTGATGTGTATCGGACCCGATCCAGCATGTGAGCTGGATCCGAACATATTCGGGACAATCGACTGGTCGTTAAGGTCGGAACGTTCAGGTGAGGACAACCCAATGACGAGCGACAAGATAGACCGACGGCAGTTCGTGAAGGGAATCGGTGCCGCATTCGTTGGGACCGCTCTCGCCGGTTGTAGTGGGAGCGGCGCCAGCGACAGCGGATCGGACGAGGACTCCGGATCCGATTCAGGATCCGGCGGCAGCGGTGGGAGTGGCGGCGGCAAGCCGAGCTTCGACGGATATCTAGAGGAGACCGCCAACTACGATAGCGTCGTGGATAAGACCGGAAGCGATTCGGTGACAGTGATGGTCGGAACAGAAGGGAACGGAGGCAACTTCGGCTTCGATCCGGTCGTTGTCAAGGTCTCGACCGGAACCGAAGTCGTCTGGGAATGGACCGGCAAAGGGCAACAACACAACGTCGTTGCCGAGGACGGCTCCTTTGAGAGCAAACTCACTGACGAGAAAGGGTTCTCATTCAGCCACACCTTCGACAGCAGCGGCAACGTGAAATACTACTGTGAACCACACAAGGCCCTCGGGATGAAGGGCGTCATCATGGTCGAATAGCTCCCGTCAGGGAAAGCAGACACCGCCGTCTTTTCAGCCATCCGTCGATCCGAAAGGTTCCTCAGAGATATCGGTAGCGATCAGGACCGTTACGTATCACGAGAACCGAGTCTTACTGTGGCTCGGGGGCGACGTTCGGACCCCCCGGAAGGCTCGCGACGAAGTCCTTGATGATCTTCTCCTCGGCACGATGGAGCGTTTCACTGACGGTCGATTTGGCCGCGTCGAGTTCCTCAGCTAATTCAGTCAGCGAACAACTACGGGGGGTATCGTAGTAGCCCGCCTCGACGGCTTCGAGCACCAGTTCACGCTGTCGATGGGTCAGTAGGTTCGTCGACGCCACCTCGCGATGGATGTACTCGACATCAAAGCGCATGCCGAACTCCTCGAGTTGAGTCCCGAGCGTCGAGAGCCGATCCTGCGAGGCCGTCACCTCGATCGTCGCGGTCCCGTCCCGAATTTCGATGGGTGGTTCGAGAGCTATGCCCGATTCACGCACCGAAAAGAGCAAGAGCGGTTCATCGGTCTCGAATTGGATCACTACCCGGCCATCCGAAGCGCCGAGTCGGCTGAGCGACTGGATCCCGTCAGCGTCGGCGATCGCTTCGAGCACCGGCAAGGGATCCTCCCCGATCACTTCGAGCAATCCCACCCCTGTCTCGTCGGCCGGGAGGGCGGCCAACACTCGGAACGTCGTTTCGGGGAATGCCGTCGAGATATCCTCGATCCAGATGTTCGACGGCAGCCCGATGTGGAGTTTCGCGTGTGGCATTGGCGTTGTTGCTTCGTGTGTGCCGAACCCTACAGGGCCTTGACCCGAATATGTTCGTGTCTTTTTCCCGAACACGTTCGGGACAACAATCGGGAGCGATCACACCATACCGACGGGCGATGGCAACCGTTGAGGACGATTCGATCGACAGTATCGAGTGGAGCACGGTACCGATCGATCGATCCTATACGACGATCGATGTACGCGGGTTAGGACCACCGGCGCCGCTCCAACGCACCCTCGAAACGCTCGCCGATCTCGGTGCCGAAACGGTCTTGATCCAGCTCAACGATCGGGCGCCGCAACATCTGTATCCCCAGCTTGAGGATCGAGGATACGATTACGAAACCGTCGACACAGAGGACATGACGGTGACTGCCATCTGGCAACCGGATTCGTGATAGGGCCATGGTATCGAACTCAGAAGCGGATCGAACGGCGGCGATCGAAGAACTTCTCAAGTGGGCCAATGAGATCGCGACCGCCGAAATTGAGCAGGCGGTCACACAGCTCGATGCCAACGATGAATTGACCGAAGAACAGCGGGCGGTAATCACCGATCTCGGCTGGCGCCTCAGTCATCGGATCGTCGCCTCACCGGTCCATTCGTTACGCACCGCGGCAGCTGATGACGAGGAAGCGATCAGGGAAGCACTCCAGTTGTTCGATACCGGGCGACTCCAAGACACACCCGAACAGTAATCAATCGGCGGTCTGACCGGTTGCCAGCGCCGCTATTCTCAGGAGGACCACCGGGCGTCGGCGAGCGTTCGCTGGACAGCCTCCTCGCCGATCGCCTCCGCCAGCGTCTCGAATCCGGCCCGCTCGGTACGATCGGTCGCATCGGCGACCAGTCGGGAAACGATAAACTCCGGCGTCGATCGGCCGACGGTTCCGAACTGTGGTTGGTAGTCGACTTCGAGTTCGAGATCCGGGTTCAATCCTTGGGCAAAGATGCCATCGATCCGTGCGGCATCCGGCAACGGTTCGAGATCGTCCGCGAGATGGGTCACGAAGACCCCAAGCGCATCTCGATCGACGGTCAACTTGACCAAGCCGTGTAACAGATCGGCCGCACTCCCCGGTTCGGTGATGGCCTCGAACTCATCGACGAGCATCAGGCTCCGTCCGCTTGCCGCCAACGGCGGGACGATCGATCGGAGCGTCGATTCCAACACTCCGGCGTTGAAGCTCGCATGCCGTCGATGGAAGACGATTGCATCCATCGGGGTGATTTCGGCACAGGTAGCGGGGACCGGAAGGCCCATCTGGGCGAGCAACGCGACCTGACACAGCGTTTCCAGCAACGTTGTCTTCCCACCGCTGTTGGCGCCGGTCAGTACCGTCACCTGATCGTCGGAGGGTGGAGCCGACGGACCGGTCAAT
This sequence comes from Halobacteriales archaeon, assembly GCA_042219475.1. Lineage (GTDB taxonomy): Archaea > Halobacteriota > Halobacteria > Halobacteriales > Hikarchaeaceae > Chewarchaeum. The sequence goes on along the minus strand of JBDGPX010000087.1, from coordinate 15,359 downwards.
TCGTGTTCGCCGATCGCGTAGTTGATCGGCTGGACATCCTCCTCGGCCGCTTCGAGAAGGAGGTTCCGGGCGTTCTCGACGGCGATCGTTTCCCGATCCGTGACGAACGTCGGGCGTGTGAGATCGAACGCTAGGCCGAACCGGGCCAACGAGAGTTCGAAGGCGATATCGTCGACGGCGGCAACGGCGGCATCGATATCCGACCGGGCTGTTTCGATGTCCGCCTCGAGCTCCGCCCGGATGGTCGCCTCCCGCTGGTCCGCATCCGCTCGGAGCTCCGAACGGAGCGACCGAAGCGTCTCGCTGACGAAATCGGTCGCATCCGCCGCTTCCATCGGCATCACGTCACGGATCGTCTCGATCGGAGCAGCGGTCTCAGCCGTGAGATACTCCAAAAACGCCTCGCGGAACTCGTCTGTCCCACGGACGGTGTCGCTTTGGATATCCTCGACGATATCGAGGGCGTTGCCCTGTAATGCCTCGATTTCACGCGCAGTCGATCGGAGCCGGTCGAGCTCCGGATCGGCACCTTCGGTAACGCGGTCACCATCGAGAGCACCGAGAGCTTCGACGGCATCAGTAAGAGCATCGATATTCAGCTCGGCCACGGGCTCGAAGGGCCCGGTCGTCACACCAGCTTTCGCGAGGGCGATCGCGGCTTCGACGGCCGACTGTTCGCCCCCGTCGACGCTGTCGTAGCTCTCGAAGGCCGCCAGGACCGGTTGCCGGTCCGCCGGTTCGAGTTCGTCCCAGGTTTCCATCGCCTCGAGTACCTCCTCGAGGCGCTCCTCCATCGCCGAGGCATCCATCAACGGCGTCAGCACCCGGATCCGATCGGCCGCATGGCGGGTGACTGCGTACTCTTCGATGACGTCGAGCACCGCCTTGTAGACCGTCCGGGTATCGCTCGTCGCCAACACGGCCATCCCTTCACCGCCCTGGGCCTGGCGAAGGATCCGCGTCGCTCGGCCACGGCTCAAGCCCGCCTCCATGAGTGCGCGACTGTTGGCCGACTCGATGGCCTCGATCGCCGCCTCGGTGCCGAGCTCGGATTCGAGGAGTTCCTTGGTCTTCGGGCCGACACCCCAGTAATCCTCCAGTCGCATCGCCATCTACTCCCGGGCGGCGGCCCTTAGTCGTTTCTCGGGAGTGGTGAAGGAACACGGTAATCAGAGCGATGCACCGATGCCGTCGATGCCCGTCGATCCTTGGAATCGCTGATGATGCAGCAGAACAATATACCAGTATCCGGACGACACCGCGATTCCCGAACAGGTGGACCGACAACGCCACTGGATTTACTTCGATTCGGCGAACACCGACACGTATGGCGGATCTCATCGTGACAGTTGACGACCACGAACTGCGTGCCGATTGGACCGAGGACAACCCGAACACCCGGAGGGCGCTGGAGGATGCCTTACCTCTTGAGGGGGACGCCAGTCGCTGGGGTGACGAACTGTACTTCCGGACGCCCGTCGATGTCCCCGCCGAGAACGCCGATGCGACGGTGCCGGTTGGCGGGATCGCCTACTGGCCACAAGGAAACGCGATGTGTCTGTTCTGGGGACCGACACCAGCCAGCGAGGGCGAGGAACCACGGGCGGCGTCCCCGGTCAATATCGTCGCGATGCTCGAGGATTCCGATGTGCTGGATGGAATTGATAGCGGGGCATACGTCCGGATCGAAGAAGCATAGGGCCCAGGGCGATCACCCTTTTTCGAGTAAGAGGGAATAACGATCCCCGTCGTTCCATTGCTCGACGGATCGCAAATCGGTGGGGCTGATCCACTCCTCGAACGTCTCAGGAGCGATACGATGATCAATCGGTGGGCCAATGTCGGCAGCGCCATCAGGATGATACTCCGCGATGTACACCCGAGATCCAGAGGGGACGGACTGATCGATCGATCGCATGACACCCGCCGGTGTGTCGACGTGATGAAGCATGAACGTCACCAGCACGGTGATCGGCATTGAAAACCGGACCCCGAGCGCTGTTGCGTCGGTGACGATCGGCGTGACATTGTCGATGCCACGGTCGGTCATCGTCTCGGCGAGGAGCGACACAGCATCGGGCGATCGATCGATCGCATAAACAACTCCATCGGGACCGACGAGTTGGGCCGTCATGAGGGTGAGGTGACCAGGACCGCATCCGACATCGAGGACGCGATCACCTGCTTCGAGTCCAAGCCGGTTGAACCAGCGAGTGGCGAGATGATCGCGTGCGACCTGTCGGTCGTAAACAGCTGCCCAATCGGTATCGTCGCCATGATCGTGGCCGTTGTCAGCACACATACCCGTCACTTGGCGGGAGATACTGAACGCACCATGGAATAGCTGTCGTCCAACGGCCTTCCAGCTGGCCTTCTCAAAAATGAAAACTACGAACCAAAGTTTAAGCGCAGAATGTGGCGTGGTTGTAGTATGAGGGTATCAAGTGGTGTCCGGGGCTTTGATTCGTTGGTCGACGGTGGGCTCCCCGCTGGCCGGCTCTATATCGTCAGCGGACCGCCGGGAAGCGGGAAAACCACGTTCACGGCCCATTTTCTGACTCAAGGTGCCCAGCAGGGCGAGAAGTGCTTCTATCTCAGTATGCACGAATCCAAGGACGAACTGGTCAACGACATGGGCAATTACCAGTTCGATTTTGCGAAGTACATGAACACCGATCGGATCGAGTTCCTGAACGTCTTCGCCAATCAGGGTCAACGCGTGATGGCGCAAAGCGGTGGTGGACAGAGCGGTCCGATCGATGTCCAGGACCTAGCGAATAAGATCATCAGTTACGCCGAATCCGAAGGTACTGATCGCATCGTCATCGATTCGATGATGCTGTTAGAACACTTCTTCGAGGAAACATCGGAAAACGTCATCCAGTTTCTCACCTCGCTAAAACAAACCGACGCGACCGTCCTATTGATCTCCGAGACGACGGATCCGGCTTCCTACTCGGATGAACATTACCTCGCCCACGGCGTGATCTTCCTACACAACTATCTCGACGGCGATGGCATGACCCGTGGCATCCAGATCGTCAAGATGCGCGGGACACCGATCGATTGTGACATCCGCCAGATATCCTTCAGCGATCGTGGCTTGCGCGTCGAACCGAGCGCAAAGGTCAAAGCCTGAGGATGTACAAGGAGACCTTCGGCACCGAGTGGCACGATCTCGACAGGGAGGAACTCGTCGACCGGGCGTTCGCCCTCGGCGTCGCTGCCTCCCTCGGCGAGAGTTATCCGGACGAACTCGACCGGCTCCTCGGTGAAACGACCGGTTCCTACGAGGAAAGTCTGATCGAACTCGCCTACGAGGAGGGCCGGACGAAGGCGCGTAAACACCAACGGACCGAGAACGTGGATGAACCCGAAGCGGTCTGGGAGTCGCTCATCGATGCTGGGGAACTGCACACACGCGGTGACGACGGCCCCGTCGTCCAGACTGACCTCCCAACGGCGATTGACCGAGTCGACTTCCTCGATCGGCCGGATCCCAGCGAATCCGAACTCGAAAAGTTCGATCTTCCGGATTTCCTCAAGCGCTGATTCAACCGGATTCACCGCCCGGTTGAAACTCAAGTCGACTGGTGTAGGCCAGACGCGGTCGGAACAGCTATCAGTCTTCCGCCGCGGAGGGACAGCGCATGGACGATCCCGGGTTCGACATCATCTCCGAGGAGGCGATCGCCGCGGGGAAAGCGACCGCCGAGTACTTTCTCGCGACCGAGTCGGTCCTCGATGCGGCGGGACGGAATCCATCGGTCGTTGCCGAGGTCGCCGCAGACCTTGACGACTGGCACCTGTTCGCTGGCGTCAAGGACGCCGCGGCGCTATTCAAGAATGTGCCCGTCGACGTGTATGCCGTTCCCCCCGGGAAGCCGATCAAGGACGCTCCAGTCCTCCGGATCGAAGGGCCCTATAGAGCCTTCAGCCGGTACGAACAATCGGTGCTCGGCTTTCTCGCGCCGGCGACAGCGATCGCGACCCGGACGATGCATCTCCGGATCGCCGCCGGCGATGCAATGCTGCTGAACTGGGGTACCCGTCGACGACATCCGGCGACCGGCGCCATGATCGAACGGGCCGGATGGATCGGCGGAGCGGACGGCGCCGGCAACGTAGCCGCGGGCGACGTCCTGGGCAACGATCCCGGCGGGACAATGCCCCATGGGATGCTCCTGTGTTTCGACGAGATCGAAGAGGCCTGGCGGATGTACGACGAAACCATGCCGGTTGACCGGCCGCGTATCCTCCTCTGTGATACCTACGGCGATGAGGTCAGCGAATCCCGCAGGGCGGCCGAGACTCTCGGCGACGCCCTCGACGGCGTCCGGTTGGATACCCCAAGCAGCCGGCGCGGGGACATGCGGACGATCATCGAGGAGGTTCGCTGGGAGCTGGATCGGTTGGGCTACGAGGAGGTGACGATCCTCGTCAGCGGCGATATCGACGTCGAAGCCATTCGAGAACTGCGTGGCGTCGCCGATGCGTTCGGCGTCGGCGGGGCGATTGCGAACCCGGATCCGGTCGATTTTTCGATGAATATCGTCGCGGTTGACGGCGAGCCGCGTGCCAAACGCGGTGTCAAGGCCGGGGCGAAGACGATCTACCGGGACGGGCTCACCGATACGATCGTCCCGCGCGGTGAATCGGGGGCGGGCGATGAACTGCTCGAACCGCTGGTCCGGAACGGCAACATCGTTCAGGAATTCGGGTTGGACGCGGCAATCGATCACGGCCGGCACTCCCGAGAGATGTTGATCGAGCATGACGCGTTACCGAGCCATCTAACCGACGTAGAACCTACCGATTCGCCCGAGTGATCGAATCTTGAAGGATCGACGACGAACGAGGTAGGCGTCGCGTGGCGCTGACTACGACCCCCACAGCGGTGAATTACTGATCGTCGCCAACGGCGACGACCGACGCGATATCACGGATGGTCATGAACTCCTCGTCGGAGTAGCCGATGAATCTGACGTCATCGAGCGTATCCGGTTCGTAGGCATCGATCGTATCGGCGATGATCCGAGCACCCTCCTCGAGATCGAATCCAGCGACACCACAGCCAAGCGCGGGGATCACAAGCGAGCGACACTCCAGTTCGTCGGCCGCAGAGAGGGCGTTGTGGGTGGCATCACGGATCGATGACGCCGTGGCCTGTCCGTCGCCGTAGTGTGGCATCGCCGCCGCATGGATCACGTAGTCCGCATTCAGATCGTAGGCATCGGTGACGGCTACTTCGCCCAGCTCGATCGGACCCTTTGCCATGGCGGCGTCGTTGAGTTCCTCACCGGCGGCGCGTCGAAGCGCTCCCGCGACGCCGCTACCCATCCGAAGGCTTGTGCCGGCGGCGTTCACTAAGGCATCGGCGGATTGGCTGGCGATATCGCCTTGGATGACGGTGAACTCCATGGTCGGATGATGGTTCACCGGCTCGGCCTATAGTTTGTCGGTCACAGAGATATTTCGGCTGAAATAACAGATCAGATCAGTTCCAAGAGACCCGAGGATCAATCGATCGGTTTCGCCTGTGGCTCCATCGGATCCGTCGGGACTTCGATCAACGTCGGTTCATCACGGCCCAGCGCGGTCTCCACCCGGTCTTCGATCAGCTCCGGGGTGTCGGCCTGCTCCGCGGTCACCCCCAATTGCCGGGCGAGTCCAACGAAGCCCACCGGCTCGTCGGACCAGCCGAAAGCCCCTGGTTCGAAGTCGTACTCCGCCGCCGCACGGTCGCTGATCGTCGCGTAATCGCTGTTGTTGAAGACGACAGTGACCACGGGGATCGACTCGGTGGCCACCGTGTGGAGCTCCTGCATGCACATGAGGAGGCCACCGTCACCCACCAATGCCACAACCGGTCGATCGGGTGCGGCGAGTTTCGCCCCGATAGCCGCTGGCAGGCTCGTGCCCATTGTCGCCCAGGAACCGGTGTCGATCACCGACCGACCGGCCGTCGTCTCGATGACGTATAGCGACCAGATCCGAAAGCCGCCCGCATCGAGACTTACGATAGCGTTGTCCGGCAGCACGCGATCGATCGCGGCCTCGGCGCTGGCGGAGGTCAATGGGGGCTCATCGACTGCGAGTACATCGGCCATTAGAGCGGCGTCGGCCGCACGGACCGACTGCGCCCGATCGGCGCCGTTCCTGGGGGTGTCCTTGGTATCACGCCGTTCGACGGCGTCGGTGATGGCGGTAAGCGTCGTTCGGGCGTCGGCGACGAGGCTGACCGTCGGCTCGTAGTCACGCCCGATATCGTCCTCATGGAGCGTGACATGAACGAGCGTGGCCGGCAGCTCAATGTCGAACTGCTGGGTGGTGACCGCGTCGAGGTCAGTACCCACGGCTAACGCTACATCCGACTCGGCGGTAAAGGTCCGGAGATGCTCAGTCGAACCGACCGACAAAAGACCGGCATACAATTCGTGGTCCTCCGGAAAGACGCCCTTGCCCTTATAAGTCGTGACCACCGGTGCATCGAGTGTCTCAGCGGCCATCCGGAGGGCATCCTCACCATCGGCAGCACGGACACCGCCACCGGCAACGATGAGCGGTCGTTCAGCTCGCGTGAGGTGATCGGCAACGGTTTCGATCGATTCAGCCGGGGGTTCACCGATGCCATCGCGAGGATACGGCCCCGCGGCGGCCTGGGGGGTTGACCGGTTGAGAAACGACTTGGGGATGCCGATCCGAACCGGCCCCTTTGGCGGCGTCGTCGCCACCGCGATCGCCCGCTCAAGGGCGGCCCGAGTACCTTCCGCCGTCGGGACCGTGATATTCTCCTTGACGACGGTATCATACGTCTCGGGTGGTGTCTCGTGGATGGCATCGGTACCACGGAGTTCGGGATCGGTCTCGACGGCGATATGGATGATCGGTACACAGTCGTTCAGTGCGTTCATGAGGCCGTTCATTGCGTTCATATCGCCCGGTCCGGGGACAACGACGGTCGCCGCGGGCCGACCACTGGTCTCGGCATACCCCCATGCCTGATGCGAGACGGCTGTCTCATGGCGGGCCATCACGTAACGGATATCCGATCGATCGGCAATCGCTTCGTTCAGCGGCAGCGACTGGGTACCCGGTATTCCGAAGACGGTCTCGATCCCGTTGTCCGCAAGCGCCTCGACGACGGCCTCGCTCACGCGCATGTCCTCGGTCATGTGAGCAGTCCCAAAAAGACCGGGGCTTAGCGCAGTGTCACAACCGCACGACGATCTCGTCTTCACGCGACTCGACGGGGAAGGAGGGCAGCGTCACTCCTCGTCGCGAGAGACACTCACCCGAACGGATATCGTACTCCCAGCCGTGCCACGGACAATTGAGGATTTCCCCCTCGCGGGTCCATTCTAACGATGGCGGTCCGTTGTCAGATTCGTCATCCGCGTCCTCGACCGGCAGGAAGGTACCGGTGAGGTTCCCTTCACAGCAGGGCCCGCCCTGGTGGGCACACCAGTTGAGATAGGCATAATACTCTCCATCGAGTTGAAAGACTGCGATCTCTCGCCCCGCGACGTCACGGAGGATCCGGTCACCGTCCGTCAGTTCATCCGATCGAGCCACGACGTATTCGGCCATGGGTCAGCTCAGAGATCAAGCCCGAAGGCTTCGATCGCACTCCCCGAGAGGATCCGTTCGCGATCGGCCTCGTCGAACCGATCGACGTGGCGTTTGAGGGCGTCGGGGTGATCGAAATCCCAGTGAGGGAAATCCGTCGAGAGCGTGAGCCGATCCGGACCGATGACATCGATGATCTGATCGAGATCACGGGGATCGTTCGGTTCACCGACCGGCTGGCTTCCGAAGTAGAACTGATCCCGGACGTACTCCTCAGGAGTCTTCTCAAGCAACGGCGCCTCGTTGCGGCGCATCGCGTACTCCTTGTTGAACCGGAACATCATGTAGGGCACCCAGGTGTATCCCGCCTCGAGGAACGTGAAGTTCAGCTCGGGGAATTTCTCAGGCGTACCGTTGACTAGGAGGCTCGTCAACGTGAGCATGTGGGCCCATGGATGGGCCACGATGTGATTGGCCAGAAAGCGATTGAACTGGTTATCCTGGATGGGAAAATCCTTCGCGAAGGGCGCACCGGCCGACCCGTGATAGGCGATATCGAGATCGTTGTCCGCAGCAGCCTCATAGAGCACGTCGTAGCGCTCGTGCCCCAGCGGGGGTTGAGCCCCACTGTTGAGGATGTAGACGCCGACGATCTGGTCCTCATTGGCGATGCGGTCGAGTTCCTCGGCCGCCTTGTCGGGTTTCTGGACGGCTACGCTGGCGAGCCCCCGGAAGTGATCGTACTCATCAAGGTAGTTGTCGAGGAGGTATTCGTTGTACGCCCGCATCATCGCGACGGCCCGATCATCCTCCGGAACCGAATTGAGCACGGCAAACGTGTTGATCAGGGGATAATCGATCCCGAAGACGTCACATATCTGATGGTCGAGCGCGTCGGCGTTACGGACCTCGGCCTTTTGACTCTCGATTTTGCCCCCCATGTACCGATCCCAGCCGGTCCGATGGACGGCCGTGTAAGTGGGATTTTTCGTCATGCTCCGATAGGGTTCGTCGAGATAGGCCGCCAGATCGTCGAACGGGATACTGAGATGGACGTCCGTATCGACGACGGTGGTATCGGTGAATGGAGTACGATCCGCTGGTCGTTGTCCCGCCATGGACTTACTCGGGAGAGGGTGAGGAACGGTCATTAGTGTTTGGAACGTAGCGATCGGCAGCAGACGACAGGTCGGCGATGATTGACACCGATACCACCACCGACGGGGAAGAGCGAATGACGACCGGCGTCGTCCGCCGATCCACCCCTGGCGGGACGAGCGAGTTGGCGGGAGCTGTTTTGATCATCGAGTCGCCATGGGATCGACTGGTCGGATTGTGGCGGTTGTCCCGGCGAGACGATGTCGCGCTTGTGTTCGAATATCAGACGCGTGCCGATCGGCGAGTCACCGCGCTCGGAATGCCGGTCGGAATCGACGTCATCTGGTTAGAATCGCGGACAGTTCAGAGGGTCCAAACTGTCGGTCCGTGGTGGGGCATCGGACGATATGGCGCCGATACCGTACTCGAACTGCCGGCTGGTCATGCCAGCGAGGTTGGACCTGGTGACGAAATCGAGTGGTGACACAGGACGACGGTGCATCAGCCTTGAACTGAGTGGATGAATCACCGCCGAAATAGCCCGGTTTCAATAGAGCTATCACGCCGGTTTGGCAAGCTCCGAAACACGCAGGATGCTCAGTCGACGACAGGTGGCTCGGCTTGGGGATCGACTCCTCGCCAGCGTCCGGAGTTTGCGAGGTGACGGTCGAGGATGGGTATTGCTTGCAGTGGCCGGTGGTTGGTTTCTCTCGTTGGGTGTCCGGTTGATCTTTCCGGCGATTCTCCCGCAGATCCGAACGGCCTTCGGTTTCGATCTGACGACCGCCGGAACGTTGCTGACTGGACTCTGGTTGGCCTATGCCATCGGTCAGTTCCCTGGTGGAATCCTCGGTGATCGATTCGGCGAACGGGCAGTTCTCGTCGGCAGCACCGCCATTGCGACAGTAATGGTGGTGCTGTTGGTCGTCGCGCCGGGCGCGACGGCTTTCTTCGTGGCAACGATCCTGTTCGGCCTCGGGACCGGTCTGTACGCGACGACCCGGTTTACCGTCATCTCCGATGTGTTCCCGGACCGTGACGGGACAGCACTTGGCTTTACCTCCTCGGCGGGGAACCTCGGTGCGACCGCCCTGCCGGTCCTGGCCGGCGTCCTTGCTGTTGGGTTCGGCTGGCGGGCCGGATTCGCAGTGCTGGTACCGGGATTTTTGATCGTGTTAGTGGCGTTACGACGGTTCATCCCAGCGCGGACCTCCGGCACCACATCCGCTGTCGATTCGATCTCTAAGGCGACCGTCCGACGGATCCTCTCGGGGATCACCCGTCGTTCGGTGTTAGTCGGAGCGACCGCAATGCTGCTGATGTCGATTATCTATCAAGGATTCACCGGCTTTTATCCGACCTACCTCGTGCAGATGAAGGGCATCAGCGAATCGACCGCCGCGACGGTGTTCGGGCTCTTTTTCGGGGCCGGCATCCTGATTCAACCAATCGCCGGCGCGATCGGCGATCGGATCGGTCACAAATGGGCGCTGGTGGGATTCAGTATCGGGACCGCCGTCGGGATGGCCCTCTTGCCGGTAGTCCCGGGATTGGGCGGCGTCCTCGTCGTGACCGGCCTCGCGAGTCTCCAACTCGGCTTCTGGCCGGTCGCCCAATCGTTCGTGATCGATGGGCTTCCCGATGACATACAGGGGAGCGGATTTGGCCTGCTCCGGACGATCTACCTGATCATCGCTGCCGGCGCGCCCGCCGCCATCGGTGCGCTTGGCGATGCGGGCTTTTTCGATGAGGCATTTCTGTTGCTCGCTGCGATCGCCGTCCTGACCGCCGGATTGTTTTTGGTTGTCCAGACGGATTGATCAGACCCGTTGTGTCTCTGTCTCGATGGGTGTTTGACGACTGTCACGAATATTGACGGCTCGATCGGTCCGTCAATGTTGACAACGACGGCGATGGCGAAACCGATCAGAACAGCCCGGAGATCGTGCCGTCCGGATCGATATCCATGTTGGCTGCGGCAGGATCCTCGGGGAGCCCGGGAAGTGTAAGCACATCGCCGGTCAGCACGACGATGAAACCCGCACCGGCCGAGGGATACAGCTCTCGCACGTCAAGTGTCCACCCCTCGGGAGCACCCTTCAGGGAGGCATCGTCACTGAGCGAGTGGAATGTCTTCGACATACAGATCGGGACATCATCGAACCCCAACTCCTCGAGTTGCTTGATGTCATCCTCGGCGTCATCCACGTAGTTGACGCCGTCGGCGCCATAGATCTCGGTGGCCACCGTCTCGATTTTTGTTTTGATCGAATCGTCGGTATCATACAGCGGTTCGAATGCCGAATCGGACTCGGCGGCCTCGATGAGGTGTTCGGCGAGTTCGACACCGCCTTCGCCCCCGTCGCTGAAGACATTTGATTCGGCGACTTTGATGTCCAGGTCCTGCTGACAGTGTTCGTAGACGGCCTCGATCTCTGCGTCAGTATCCTCCGGGAATCGGTTGATCGCTGCGACGACCGGAACGCCGAATTTTTGGAGGTTGTGGACGTGTTTGTCGAGGTTCTCGAAGCCGCCTCGGACCGCATCGACGTCTTCGGCTTCGAGTTCATCGATATCAGCCGGCCACATGTCCTTGCCGTGGTATTTGAGCGCCCGTATCGAGGTGACGAGCGTCACGGCGTCGGGCGCCATATCGCCGAACCGACAGACGATGTTCATGAACTTCTCGGCACCGAGATCCGAACCAAAGCCCGCTTCGGTAACGAGGTAATCCGCGAGATTCGCCGCCACGTGGTCGGCGATCAGTGAATTCGTGCCGTGGGCGATGTTGGCGAAGGGGCCGCCGTGGACGAACGCCGGCGTTCCTTCGATCGTCTGAACGACGTTTGGCTTGAGCGCGTCCCGCAACAGGATCGATGCCGCCCCAGTTGCATCGATATCATCGACCGTCACTGGATCACCGTTCTCATCATAGGCGACGATGATCCGCGCGACGCGTGTTTTGAGGTCCTCGAGACTATCGGCCAGACACAGGACGGCCATCAGCTCGGAGGCAGCCGTCAACAGGAATCCGTCCTCGCGGGCGGTACCACCGGTGTCACCGAGCCCGACGACGGTCTCACGGAGCGCGCGATCATTCATATCGATCGCGCGTTTCCACGCGACCGCCTTCGTGTCGATGCGGGGCGCCGTATTCTGTCGGATATGGTTGTCCAACATCGTCGAGATAAGGTTGTGTGCCGCAGTCAAGGCATGCAGATCGCCAGTAAAGTGGAGGTTGATATCCTCCATGGGGAGGACCTGGGAGTAGCCGCCGCCAGCGGCGCCGCCCTTGACACCGAAGACCGGACCCAACGAGGGTTCACGGATCGCGATGAGGGCGTCCTTGCCGACCTGATTGAAGGCCTGCCCAAGCCCGACGGTGGTGACGGTCTTACCCTCACCGAGAGGCGTCGGCGTCATTCCGGTCACGAGGATGAGTTTGCCGTCCCGCCGTTGTTGATTGACGATCCGTTCAACCGCTCCGGTTTTTATTTTCGCCTTATATTCGCCATACAGTTCCAGATCGTCGGCCGATAGCCCAAACGGCTCGACGACATCCCGGATGTGTGCTTTGTCTACGGATTGTGCGATCTCGTAATCGGTCGGGAACGAGGATTCGTCGTCCTCAGAAGACATATGAACACAACGCGACCGTCCGGGTAATCAAGCTTCCCGTTAAACGTATAAAATAAGTTAAATGATAGCCCGTCTCACGCACGTTCAACGAATCATCCCGTATGCGACCGACTATGTGCGTACCAAGCGCTGTAGATCGATAGACAAATACCCCGAAGCGTGTTCTCCGAAACATACGACCGTGTACCGATTGTCCGAGTTGGACTGGCAGTACCGCCATACGGTATTGGCGGTCTTGATGGTCGCGTTCTTCGCGACGATGGTTGCCCGCCTGATCATCAGCCCGTTGGTCCCCGACATCGTCGCTGCGTTCGGGATCTCGAAAGGAGCAATCGGATTGGCACTCACTGGGATGTGGGCGGCCTACGCAGTCATGCAACTGCCGGCAGGGATTCTCGCCGACCGATTCGGGGAGCGACGGATCGTGGTCGTGGGGGTTGGGTCAACGACGATCGCGTGTATCCTCCTCTATCTTTCACCCGGCTATCGGTTGTTCGTCGTGAGCACACTGTTGATCGGGATCGGGGCCGGGCTGTACTTCCCGGCCGCCGTCGCGTTGCTGACCGGCTTGTATGAAAACACCGGCCAAGTGTTAGGGCTCCACATCAGCGGTGGTGACCTCGCGGGTTTGGTCACACCGGTGGCGGCGGCCACCGTTGCCCTCCAGTTCGGCTGGCGGACCGCGCTGATCATCGGCGCGGTCGTGGGCATCCCGGCAGTCGTCCTGTGTTTCTGGCGACTCCGTCCGGCCGAGCCGACCCGTCCGAGCGCCCGGATGCGCGATCGAGTGACTCCCAGCGAACTCCGACGTCTGCTCGAAAACCGTGCGTTGGTGTTTACGATCGCGCTTGCGGTTGCACTTGCGTTCACCTTCCAAGCCGTGATCTCGTTTTTCCCGACGTATCTCATCGAGTTCTGGGGGTTCGGAACCGGGCGTGCCAACGACCTCTTTGCGGCCGTGTTCGCGCTGTGGGTGTTGTTCATGCCGATTATGGGTCGGGTCGCCGACATGTTCTCCCGCGATGGTGCGCTCGGCGCCAGCACAGTAGGGATGGCCGCCGGCATCGCGCTGACGTTGGTGACTGACCAAGTCATGCTCGCGTATCTCGGGATCGCCATGCTGGGGATCGGAATGAGCTGGGGCGGGGTCGTCGCGGCTCGGATCATGGATAACCTCGCGGTGAGCGATCGAACCGTCGGCTACGGGTTGGTCCGATCGATCTACGTACTCATCGGTTCAAGCGGAAGCGTCGTGACGGGGGTGCTCGCCGACGCGAGCGGGTGGCCAACCGCCTATGGGCTCGTGGTGGTCCTCCTCGGGATCGCGTTCATCGCGATCGTCCTGAACCGCGTGTTGAATCTCGGACTGTGAATGGGTTGGATGCACATCGACGGTGCTGACAGTGTATCCAACCGCAACCAGTAGGGTTAATGGATTCCAAGCGACTGTGATGCCGAAATCGCTCGCGCTGCGTTCCCGCAGTCGATTCTCAGCTCGGAGGATAGGCGTCGTGCCAGGGGTGGACGCGCTCGAAGGCCGCACTCGCCGCGAGAACTGTCTCGTCGTCGTAGCGCCGACCGATCAGCTGCATACCGATCGGGAGTCCGCCGTCAGTGAATCCGGCCGGGACTGTCGCCGCCGGATGGCCGGTCATGTTGAGCGGATAGGTGAGACACCAGCCGATCACCGGATCGACGGGTTCGCCGTTGACCTCGGTCGGCCCGACCGTGTCGCCGTCGCTATCGTTTTCGACCGGCGGGACCGCCAGCGTCGGCGTGACCAGCAGGTCGTGGGTATCAAGCACCGATTGGATGGTATCGAAGACATCGGTGCGAACGATATCCTCCAGTTTGAACTCGACGGCGCTGTACTCCTGACCCGCTTCGACCTGCTCGATGAACTCCGGGGAGGCATCATCGCGAGCCTCACCGAGATAATCGACACCTTCCGTGTCCTTGACTGTCTTAGCGAGTTTGGCGTAGCCAACCCGGAAGCCGGCCAGCCACGACTCGACGATCTCCTGGCGAGATCGGCCTGGATCGAACTCGATTTCGGCGAGATCAGCCCCTGCTTCGGTGAAGGCATCGACCGCCGAATCGACGATATCGGCGACGCGGTTGTCGATGGGAAAGACACCCATGTCGGGGCTGTAGGCGATGTCCAACTCATCAATCGGCGTGTGGACCGCATCCAGGAAATCCGTCCCCTCGTCAGCCGTGACGAACGGATCGGATGGATGTATTCCCGTCATCACCGACAGCATCAGTGCCGCGTCCTCGACGGTGCGTGTCTGCGGGCCGACATGCGAGAACGGCGTATGGGAAAACCCATCCGGTCGGTATTTCCGCGGAATCCGACGGTAGGTCGATTTGAACCCGAATCCACCGCAGAACGACGCCGGGATGCGGACGGAGCCCCCGCCGTCGGTACCCTGTGCGAGCGGCACCATTCCATCCGAGACGGCGGCCGCACTCCCCCCGGATGAGCCACCGGCGTTGTAGCCGGGGGCAAACGGCGTCGAGGTGGCGCCGAACAACTGATTATCTGTCGTTCCCTTGTGGCCATATTCCGGTGTATTCGTCTTACCGATCATGATCGCACCGGCATCGATGAGTCGATCGACGAACGGCGCGTTTTCCTCGGCGATGTTGTCGGCAAACGGGACCGATCCGGAGGTCGTCGGCATCCCCGCGACGTCGTTGAGGTCCTTGATCGCGACTGGGAGGCCGTGTAGCGGGCCGAGGGTTTCGCCCCGCTCGACGGCGGCTTCGGCCGCTTTGGCCTCACGACGGGCACGGTCCGCATCGACGTAGACGAAGGCGTTGATCGTATCGTTCCGGACATCGATCCGGTCGAGACAGGCCTCGACGAGTTCGACTGGCGAGAGGGTGCCATGGCGGATCCGGACGGCTAGTTCCGTCGCGGATGCGAATTGCAGATCGCTCGACATGGCACGGCAATCGCGGGACCGAGTAATAACGCTATGGGGATGCTCAATAGGTGCTGTCTGCACTGTTGGTGGAAACTGAGATATTCTCTGCCGTCCTCTGGA
>JBDGPX010000155.1:0-21299 GCA_042219475.1 Halobacteriales archaeon | reverse complement strand
CATATTCCTCCCTACATCCTCTACCTTCACAACCTTTCATCCGCTACCGCCCTGATAATCGATGGTAACATCGTATCTACTACGGATTTCGGAAGCTCTATCGATGACGGAGCAGGATCACCGTGGTCGGAATGATCCGATGACGAAGAGTAAGCGAAGATCCATGCTATCAACCCCACCCAAGATCGTCTCTGACATAAAAATCGAATGAGATAATCAGTCGAATCGAGACAAAGATGAACGACAGCGTTTTTTGAGTGATCAATAACGAAGGAAAGCCGGTCGTGTCACCATAGTCGTGATCGCTGTTATCTGTATCATTCCCGATTAACGGAGATCACCCTGTGGCGAGAGCCAAGACCTATCGACGAGTGATGAAGTGTATAGTATAAAACCATGAGACAGGCTATTGCAGTAGAAAGAGCGTCTGGATACCGTGTTATCAACTGCGAAAATTCGTCCAGAATCTTTAGTAATGCGCTTTGGCGATTCGTAGGTGATGCGCACCGTCGATATTCTGTACCTCATCACGAGCGTCTTCCTCGTGTTGGGGTTGGGAATTCTGATCCGACATGCCGTCCAAACCTATCGTGAGGCGACCGATGAGGTCTTTCTACACCTCGCGATCGGTTTCACACTGATCGTCGGCGCAACGCTTGCTACGTCAATCAGCGCATTGGTCACCGATTTTGCGACCCCACGATTGCTGTTGCTAAGCCAGAATACGATCGCGACGATCGGCTATCTATTCATCGTCGTAAGTCTCGGTATGCATCACCGATCACAACGAAAGAACCGTCCATCCCAAGGCGGCACACGCTCCTGAGACGGGGGTCATCGGCTGCAAAACTAGGGGTCGGTAAGGGAGAAAATTCAACGAAGAGACCGTCGGAATTCAAGGACGAGGGCCCCGCGCTGCATCAAAGTTGAATTCCCGATTCCCACCCACTATAATTGTAAAATACGCACAATATAGCCATCGTGCTGGTACGCCAAGTATTGGTGGTGTGGATGAATGTTAGGAGGATCAACTCTGGTCCGAAAGCCCTCGTTCAACGGCATGATTCATCCTCGTGATGGCGTATGAATGTTGTTTGATACACGCAAAAGCCAATATGAGCAGTGACGCAAACTCAACAGCCGGATACCATGGGTGGGCTGTTGTCGAGAGGATTCAATCCAAAAAGTAGTCGTTCACGACCACAGCGAAGCAAACCTGGTTGTTCATAACGTTCACAAGCCTTTTTTCGATGACCAGTCGTTCGAAGCGATATGCCCGATTCGGTGCGTGCGTATCTCCAACAGGATATGGAATGTGAGGAGCTCCTGGAGTGCTTCTACGGACTCAAAGACTTAGACCGCCAAGCCTTTGAGGTCATTGCCGACAGCGACTCGCCGCTGACGGTCGATGCGGTCGCCGAAGCAGTCAATCGGGAGCGATCGACGGCATATCGATCGATCCAACGGCTTATGGACGCTGGGTTCGTCGAGAAAGAGCAGGTGAACTACGATAAAGGCGGGTACTACCATGTCTATCAACCCGTCGATGCTACCGATGTCAGCAATACGCTCCAGCGAATGCTCAACGATTGGTACGCGAAGATGGGACAACTCATCGGTGAGTTCGAAGAGAAATACGCCGATACACCCACCGTGGCGACGACCGACAACTGATAAGGGTTAGCAAAAGCATCCATACTCCGATCTCGTAATCCCTGACCGCTGTCAGAACCGCTGTGAAATATAAGCCGCGTATTCATCACCAGCACGGTGACGAGTAGATACTGAGGCGTTGATTATAGCAGCGCAAGGAGAGCGCCGATTAGTGCGATGTTTCGCAGGAATCCGAACAGTTCGGTTTGTTGGGGAGGAAGCATATACTCCTCTCCGTTATTGGTGGCTTCAACAGGATAGATCCCTTCGCTTTCGGCCATATTCCAGAAATTGTGCATGACTGGTGTGATTCCAAGCAGGAGGACGATCAAGAGTGCAACGCCGCCGGTGCGTATGTTGACCCCGACGAACGGATCAGCGATGATCGTCACACCCCCCACAAGTAGTCCGAATCCAGTAAGATAGACCACCATCAATGCGTACGGTATTCCTTTAGATTCGGTCCACTCGGCCAACCGCTCTGTGTCGAACAACTGATTCACGCCCGTGAGGACAAAAAACGCCCCCAGTATTACTTGTCCCACCAGTCGTAGAGTGGCATGTGTTGACATACCATTCTAAAAACTACTCCTTCGGCATCGATAAACGTAGTGATTACAGCCCATAGTTCGACTTTACATACGTTTATTCCAAGATCAGTCGAACTTATTCGGGGGGAAATCATGACCGATCAAGACTTGGAGGATTTCCTCATCCTTCGAGAATTGGACGAGGCGATAAGTGACCAAGAGCTTGAAGCCGCGGGTGAACGATCCGGCGAAGTGCTTGAGGAACTCCGCGAGGAAGGCGTCGGGATCCGATGGATCGAATCCGAAGTGCTCACGAACGAGGAGGGACAGATCACGGGGACGTTCTGCCATTACCAAGCCGAAAGTGAAGAGGTCGTCCGTGAACATGCCGATCGTGCTGGCCTCCCTGCCACACGTATTGATCGTCGTGGACAACCACTCGAAGGCGAGTAATCGCCGTAGTGAGAATGGAGCGATAAGACATCTGTGGATAGAAATCAGCCGCTGTTCGCCAGCGGTCGTATCAGCACCGATATTCCGTTCAGATCCACTCAATTAATGCCAGACGTCCGAGTTCGCCACTGAATATTCGGAGTCGATGTACCAGGTCCAGAGAACGAGGACTGAGGGGAGGATAAAGATCGAAGCCGCGTACGCATAGAACACACTTAGGGCCGTCAACATCCCGAAAACCCCGACTGCCGGATTGAGCGCGAGTGCGAGGACGCCGACTCCGAACACCGTCGTGAGCATACTCCCTGTGAGGGCGCCACCGGTTCCAACGACAGTCCGCCGCAACGCCGGATAGAGCTCCCGGTGGGTGTACTCGTCGATAAACCGATGGACGATATGGACCGAGTAGTCGATACCGAGCCCAATGGTGATCGCGAGGATCGTCCCGTTGATGGCGTTGAATTTGATGCCAAAAACCCGCATCGACGCGACCAGGGCGACGATCGTGATGGCGATCGGCACTACGTTGGCGATCCCCAGCGAAGCCGTCCCTTCGAGGATCCAGTAGATGAAGATCAAAAAGACGGCTGCTCCAATGATCGTCAGGACCAGACTCTGGACGACCGTTTCAAACACCAGCCCGAGCGCCTCATCGAAGATGACGGCGTTGCCGGTCGGGGAGGCCAAGTACCGGAACCGGTCCGCGACGTTGCGCGCATCGGCGGTGACGATATCATCGGGCTCGGATCCATCGGTGGTGTAGATCACGAGTGCACTACGATGGTCATCGCTCAGAAACTCCTTGACCCGATCGTTGCCTACTGATTCTCGGAGCGAATCATAGATTTGGGGAAGATCGTCATCGGGAATACCGTTGTCATTGCGATCGTTACGGTCGACGAGCCGGCCGAACGACGGATCGCGCTCGGCCTGGGTTCTGATGAGGGTGATGATGCTCTGAGCTTCGGCCTGTCGACCGTCGCGTTTGAAGGTCGGTGGGGGATCGTGGCCAGCACGGTAGAGCTCCTCGAGAGCCGAATCGCGGTTCATCCGTCCTTCGACATACATCAGGACTTGTCCCTCCTGTTCGAAGTGTTCCTCCCGGAAATTCCGGACCTTCACGTACTCGAATTCCGCCGGCGGACGGAACGGTTCAGGGAGAATCTGGAGATATTCTGGTGTTTCCTCCGCCGGCAGGAAGTCGTCAGGGCTAAATCCGGTATCAACGCCGCTGGCGTAGACTGTCCCACCGACCGTCGTCAGCAGGATAACCGCCACAAAGATCGCGGGAACCCGTTCGGCAATCACGACGCCGCCACTGAGCATCCGACCAAGTGGCGACGATTCCGACCCTAGCGGCGTATCGGCGATCGTTGGAATGGGATACCGCTCACGGAGTTGATCGAGGTATACCTTCGTCGCCGGCAGAAACACACCGAAGATCAGGAAGGTAAAGAGTACGCCAACCGCAGCGACGATACCGAAATCACGTGTCGGCGGGAAGGCGCTCACGACGTTCGAGAGAAAGCCGATCGCCGAAGTACCCATTACGATAAAAAAGGCGACGGTTATCTGATCGCTCGTCAACCGCATCGAAGTGGCGATATCCCGTCCTTTGATCCGTTCCTCGCGATACCGGTTGACGACATGGATTCCGAAGTCGATTCCGATCGCGATCAACAGCGGCGGGACAGCGACCAACAACACCGCGAAGGGGATCCCGGAAAGCCCCAGGAAACCGAACGTCCAGATCAGCGTCATGATGATCGCAACAAACCCGATCAGCAGATCCAAGGGATCGCGGTAGGCGACGACCAGAAACAGCGCAATGAACACCAGCGCAGCCGGCAATACGAGGATCAGCGTCGCACCGATCGTATCGGGGCTGCTCCCGTGGACCCTGATATCAGAAGCCGTCGTCGAAACAATTGATCGGACGCGTTCATCACGGTTGGGCGGGAACATCGTCCCGCTGCCGGGGCCGCCACCGCCACCGATACCGCGTCCCGCACGGTGGGTAATGGTCGCCTCGGCGGCCGATGCCGAGCCGGATTGAGGATTGAAATCGTCGCTCAACTGTGTCGAGAAAGTGGGATTCCGGTCGTCAGTACGCTGGATCGTTACGTCGATCTGTTTGGGGGTGGCCCGTTCGATCGCGTCGATCTGATCCTCTAATGTCGTGGCGTCCGGATCGAGGGTTCGGGCAAGTGTCTGGGCGGGACTACTGGTGTCGGTTACCCGAAGGCCGTCGGCTTCGGCGATCGCCTTTTGGGTTCGCAACATCGCCAACAGCGAGGGTTTTGTGAGGACATTCTGTGAATCCTGAATCAGTGTCGTCGTCGTACTCGGCTGAGAGAAGCTGCTCCCGAAGTCCCGCTGGACGTTCTCAAGTGCCTGATACGAGGGCAGATCCTCAATGAACTGTCCCTGCCCGGATTCGGTTTCGATCGACCCCAGTCCGGCTGAAAACACGAACGTGAGGAGGAAGAAGACGAGGATGATTCTCCGAGGGTGGTTGATGATCTGATGATCCAACCGATCGATCAGCCACTGATACTCCATGGGGAGGGCTACCGGGCAGATCCGGTTCCAGCGAAATAAGTACTCACAAACGCCTGGTCAGTTGTTCCGAGTTGACTCGCCCAGCAGTCTTCGACATCCGCGTCTGGTAGCCTCAAAGAGGGGCCCCAGACCGACGCACACGGAATGCGGTCTCCATCTCTGAGAATTCTGCTACCCGAACCATCCACTGCTCGCGGTATAATTCTTCGGACGACCCCGAACAGGAGATGGTGTGACCGATTAGAATCGGCAGACAGTGCTTCGATAGCTCCCTCATCTACCGCCGGCGGGGACACGTGAAAAGCGACTCACCTGTCGCTCACCGAACAGCGAACCCGCATGAGGGCCGCTGGTCAGCCGGACTGCGATCCCATTTCTCCGGTTCCTTCGCATGGTTGGTCCGTCACAGGCACCCGCTCAAGAGCGGGGGAGACTGATCGATCTTTCACTCCCTGACGTACTTCACGCTTCAGGGTCTTAGCAGAATTCTCATGGAGTCACAGGCATTGGTTCGGCCACGCCCTGATCTACTTGATGATGGTGATGATGGTGTAGCCTATCGTCGCCCACGGTATTATCAGTGTACGTAGCGACGATCATGAGTGGTTCCATCACAGCCCCTGTGTTCATCCCTATTATGATCAACCACTACTATCGTGTGAAATTGAAGGAAGCTGGCATTGACCGCGAACGCGTACTTGATGTTGATCGAGACAAATTGACAAGTGCTTGATGTGACGACCATCTCCGGATCCGAAGTTTAGGAAGAGTGAAAAGATGGGTCGGGAAGGATTTGAACCTTCGGCCCTCGCCGTGTGAAGGCGATGTCATAACCAGACTAGACCACCGACCCGAACGGTATCGGAACTTTCCCATAGCCGGACTTAAGCCTTACTTCACGATGAGCACAGGCGGCCCAACTCATCATGGAGCCGAGCGAGACCGACGATCGGGTCGCTTATCGATCAGAAAACGCAAGAAAGGATTTGGTCGTCAGTTCAGGCACTCTGTCGACTCTCACGGTATGCTTTGAGCCGTTCACGGGCCTCTTCGATAGCCTCACGCGCCTCGCCTTCGGCTTTCTTCTCGAGTTCTTTGAGGTCCTCGCGAACGTTGTCGAACCGACCGATGTCTGAGTCTTCGTCTTCCTTGTCGGTCAGATCCCGGACGCGCTCCTCGATCGGTTCGAGCTCCTCTTTGACGCCGCGCTTTGCTTCCTCGCCCGCTCGTTTCAGGTAGTATCGGGTATCTTCGAAATGCTTGTTCATATTTGTCCTTACGAGAAGGACGAATATAGGCTTTGTGGCAAATCGAATCCAATATCGGAAGACAGCACCGGAATTATTCGAGATAATTCAATACGAGGGGCTCTCCTCACGGATCCCCTCGCGTTTGTTGGTCAGGCGTGCGAAGGTGAACAGCGCATCCGAGAGTCGGTTGAGATAGATCAAGGGCGATTCCGAGACTTCCTCAGTTTCAGCGAGATTGAGTGCCCGCCGTTCGGCACGCCGGCAGACCGCCCGGGCCTGATGGAGTCGGGCCCCCGGTTGGCTGCCCCCGGGCAGGATGAACGATTGGAGCGGTTCGAGTTCCTCTTGGCAGGTATCGATCCAATCCTCGAGCTGATCGACGTGTGCCTCGGTGATCTGTGGATCGTCCGTGTCTAACTCGGGATTGGCGAACTCGGCCTGGATGATGTGGAGGTGGTTTTGGATGGTCTGTAGATACTCGTCGAGATCATCGTAGCCGGTCGGATAGACGACGCCGATGACGGAGTTGGCTTCGTCAACGGTGCCGTAGGCCTCGATACGGGGATGGGTCTTTGCGACCCGGGACATGTCCCGGAGATCAGTCAGTCCCTCATCACCACGGCCGGTATAGATGGGCATGGTTCAACGGCCGAGCCCCGCGCGGAAAAACCCTCAGTTCAGTTCGGCGGGGTAGCTATTGATCCGGATGGACCGTAAACCCGAAAAAGCGATCGGTCAGGGTCAGGCCGTGGCTTTCGGGGCCAGCGTCTTCTCGACGTAGTCGACGATGTTGTCGCTTTCGGCCATCGTGACACCGGTGTCCTCATCGATGAGTACCGGAACCGCGCGCTGGCCACTAACCCGCTTTACTTCGTTTCGCTTCGAGTGCAATCCCTCGACCCAACGGGTCTCGTAGTCGATATCGTGTTCGTCGAGGGCGTCCTCGACTTTCTCACAGTACGGACACCCGTCGAGCGAATAGAGGATCAGTGACATGCGTGTCCATCTATGGTCGGGATGACCATATACCTCCGGGTCACTGACGGATCGCCACCGAGTCGGGATCGATCCGGTGGCACGGCTGTAACAAAGATTGCTAAGGGAAGGGGTCAGGTCGTATCCTCATCGTCAGCGTCGGCTGTGTCGGTCGCCGTTTCTGTATCGGCGGATTCAGACGCCTCGGTCTCAGTAGTTGCCTCCTGCGAGAGGTCGTCGGTGGTTGCGTCGGTCTGACTGCCGGTATCGGCGGCCTCCGTGGTCTCGGATTGACTGCCCCCCTCCTGAATTTCTTCGAGTTCCTGTTCGATCTCCTCGCGACCGCGCTGGAACTCCCCCATTGCCTGGCCGGTTGCACGCGCGAGTTTCGGGATCTTGTTCGCGCCGAACAGAAGCACGGCGATCAGGAGAATCACCGCCAGTTCCATGCCACCGGGCATCCCGAATTGCAGCGGAGTGAACAGTTCACCGATCATCGCAATCACGGTCGACACTACGGCGGGGAACCTTGTAGGCTTTTCCGGATGACGACCCGGGTACGTCGCTCTACGGGGGAATTCGGTTCCAGCGACTGACAGTCAATCGCACGGTCCAGGGACTTGCGATCATGTGGCTGGATCAAACCATCGATGCGAGTCGAGCGATGAACACCAAACTGACGACGTGATCACGCCGGAACAACGCCGGTTCGGCGGGTGCCTGACCATCGTCGAAGAGCCGACAGTAATTCCGAAGGGCGTCCTCAGCATCCGGTCCGATCCAGCCGATCGTTCGGTAGTACCGTAACGTCTCGAACGTCTGTCGACGGCCGGCCGTCGATAGCAGATACGAGAGCCAATCGAACACCTCCTCAAAGGCGACCGTCGAGTCAGGGACCGTCGGGAGATACGGTCGCGTGAGTGTCGCCGAATCCGCGGCGGCCTCGAGCCGCGAGAGTTCCCGTTCAGGATCGGTGACCAACAGCCGTTCGGGCTTCCCGCGGCCTGGCTCGTCGATACCGGTCGGGACGGCCACACCAGAGTCGGTGAGTTCGAATGCCGAGAGCTCAGTCTCGGTCCCCGCCCCATCGTCGCCATCGTCACCATCGGAACTGGATCGGCGGTGTTTGAGCCGTTGGTGCATGCCGTTGGTCACTGACTATGGACGCAATAGCATCAATGTACGTCAGACGATCGCAAGACACCTTCGACTATTGGAACCGGACGGGCTTCGATATCATGCGATCCGGGGGATCGTTCAACAGACCGATCAGATCAATCCCGAGATGAGATCCATTCAGTATCACGATATACGCTTTATCGATTATATGGAACCCGCAGGCAGCTATTCGATTGGTCGTCTCGATGGGGCCCGCGATCTCTCATAGAGGTCGGATACGATTAGATAGAAGATGATCTATGCATTCAACGGGATCAAGGCTGTCGGCTGGAATCACGTCAAATATGATATGGTAGTAGAGGAATCAACGACTACGTGTCAGAGATCGGTCTCCGAGGGCAGTGCCAAGGAAACTTCCGCTCTCCGTCGAGATCCGGTTGATCCTTGTGCCGAGAGCATGGGTCGATCCTATCACACGTGAATCAGTATGTTCAATTGAGTGGACATACGATATCCCGACATGGCCCTGGAGATCGAACATCACTGCCCGAGCTGTGATGACGAGCGGACATTCTACCGGGCGGCCGCCACGAATCTCCATCTCGGTGAAAAGGAAAAGTGGGGCTGTACCGAGTGTGGATTCGGGTTCGTAACGGTCAACGGCATCAACACCGCCGAATAGCGCAGCTCTTCTCACCGAACGTCGGTCGGCCACGAACAGCCACACGAAAGAAGAAGGGATGACCAGCCGTCGTGTGCCGTCTCAAGCGAGGGATGCCGAAATATGACCGTGGATGGCCGACAGAACCGGTTCACACGCCGTCATCTAAACGATATGTCGCTATAGTAAATACCAATGCGGCGCTCACAGTCACAGATCGCGATCAGGAAGGGATGTGAAAGACGACGGCTGCGGGGAGTAAGCCCCCGTTTTGTTCATCCCGGCATTCAGCTGAGCACCCATCCCCTGTCCGGGCTACCTTCACGGGACGGGCTTGCATCAGGTGTGTGATTCGCTCTCGATTCATTTTGTGCTTGGAAATATGCCGAAGATGCCTTGGCCCTTCCTGAAACGGATGCGCAAATCGGATAGGTGGGCTTGGACAGTCATCCAGTAGCCATAATCCCACCACGACACAACACCATAGGCATCGGCTGGATCCGCCTCGATCGCCGATGAAACCGAAGCCTACGACAGAATCCCTTGACAGGGGATCTGACAATAGCTAGATCGGGACCAGTAACACCGGAACGGTATGAGTCTCCAATACGGCTTCGGTCATACTCGAATGTGTGAGTTCCTCGATCGAGCCACGTTCGATGTCGCCCATCACGACGTATTCGTACTCCCGGTCGCCAGAGTGGATCGCATCCACGAGTCGTTTCTGCCGTGAGACGTTCGTTCGATCCGAGACTTCGTCTCGGGTATCGATCTCGATCTCATAAACGATGTGTGGATCCGTTCGCTGGACGACGGCTTCGATCTCCTCTCGAACGCTCTGGACCGACTCAGTCGTCGAGTCTTGGACATGATAGACGAAGAGATCATAGCCGCTTGCGGAGGCCTGCTCGACAGCGAACTCCAGAACCGCGTTGCGATGATCGCCCCCGCCGTATGCAACGAAGATACTGCCCATACACACCAATCAGTTCCGATCCCCTTGAGCAATGCGGCGACTGGCGAACACGGATGACAAAGTCTGACAATAGATCGATCAACGATACACCGGCCATCACGACCCAAGACGACGCAGTTCGTCGGCCGAATCGATCCGGACGGCGCCTTGGTTCACTCCCCGTCTCCGAGATCCTGCCAGGACAGGCGTGGGTTGCGGTCGGCCGACGCCTGATCGATCCGGCGGACACTCGTCCGGTTGGGTGCATCCGCGAGGGTCGCGTCGTCTTCGCTCCGGACAGTATTGAACGCCTCCGCGAGCTGATCGAGCGTCGTTTTGCTCTCGACTTCGGTGGGCTCAGTCATCAACGCCTCGGGGACGATCTCGGGCCACTTCGTCGTCGGCGGGTGAACCCCATAGTCAAGCATTCGCTTTGCGACATCGGTGGCGTCCTGATCGCCAGCGGTCGCAACGAACTCGTGGTGAACCGGTCCGTAGGGCACCTCGTAGTCGATCTGTTCGGCCAGATAGGAGGCGTTGAGCACCGCCTTTGCGCTCGCGTCGGCGAGGCCGGTATCGCCCAAGCGCATGATATACGCGAGGGCTTTGATGATGACCAGCCAGTTGCCCTGGAACCCATGGACCTTCCCGATCGACCGCTCGGGTTCGTACTGTTCGTAGCCGTCGTCACCCTCACGGACATGGGGAGTCGGAAGGAAGTCCGCGAGATCCTCAACGACGCCGACCGGGCCGGCCCCGGGACCACCGCCACCGTGGGGGGTCGCGAACGTCTTATGGACGTTGTAGTGCATGATGTCAAAACCCATGTCTCCCGGCCGGGCGCGACCGAGCAGGGCGTTGAGGTTCGCCCCATCGTAGTACAACAGTGCGCCGGCGTCGTGGATCATATCCGCGACCACGGAGATTTCACGCTCGAAGAGCCCCAGAGTATTTGGATTGGTCAGCATCAGGCCCGCGGTCTGCTCGGAGACAGCCTCTTCAAGGGCTTCGACGTTGACCCGTCCATCGTCGCCGCTGGGGATCTCGACGACGTCGTATCCGCCCATCGCCGCGCTGGCGAAGTTGGTCCCGTGGGCGGTGTCAGGAACGATGATCTCGGTGCGCTGATCGGCCTCGCCGTTGGCTGCGTGGTAGGCGTCGATGATCCGGATACCGACGAATTCCCCGGCTGCCCCGGCCGCCGGCTGGAGAGTCACGGCATCCATGCCACCGATCCGGGCGAGGTAATCCTGGAGTCGGTCATAGACTTCGAGGACTCCCTGGACGCTCTCATCCGAGCGGTCGGGGTGGACCAACCCGGCCGGATCCATCGCGACGTCCTCGATGAACTTGGGGTTGTACTTCATCGTACAGGAGCCGAGCGGATACGGCCCACTGTCGATGCCGTAGTTCATCTGTGAGAGGCGGGTGTAATGACGGGCTAGTTCGGGTTCGGAGAGTTCCGGTAGTTCGAGGCTGTCCCGCGTTAGCGATTCGGGAACCCCCGCCGCCTCGGCATCGATCTCGACGTCGGTCTGGTCCTTCTCCGAGAGGAGCGGTTCGTTGTGATCGTCGTCGTGTCGCCAGTAGGCTTGTTCGTATTCCATCTCAGGCCACCTCCTCAAGAGTCGCGACGAGATCATCCACGGCGTCGGCATTGGTTTCAGTGAGACAGATCTGCAGTTCGTGTTCGTCGATGGCGTGGACAGCATACCCCTCGGCTTCGAGATCGGCGGCGATCGCCGGTGCCGGTTGATCGGTCCGGGCGACGAATTCCCGGAAGTGGGGTCGGTCGTGGGCCGGCGCTTTGATCCCTTTGACGTCGTCGACGCGGGCAGCAACCTCGGTGGGGAGGGACGCACACGTCGTCGCGAGATCGACGAGCCCCGACGGGCCGAGCGAGGCGATATGCATCGCCGTCCGGAGGGCCACCCACGCCTGATTGGTACAGATATTGCTTGTCGCCCGTTCCCGGCGGATGTGCTGCTCGCGGGTCTGGAGCGTGAGAGTATACGACCGGGTGCCATTCTCATCCTCGGAAACGCCGACCAGCCGGCCGGGCGTTCGTCGGAGGAAATCCTCCCGACAGGCAAAGACGCCCAATCCCATCCCGTAGGCCGTCGGCATGCCGAGGGTCGCCGCCTCGCCGACGACGACGTCGATGCCCTGATCGGCCGGAGCTTCGAGCAATGACAATGCAACCGGATCGCTGCCTAAACAGGCCAACGCGTCGTGTTCGTGGGCCAGATCGGCGACGGTCGGGAGCGACTCCTCGAGGGTACCCCGGGTCGTCGGGCTCTCGACGTAGACGAGCGCGGCGTCTGCATCGAGAGTCGCCTCGAGGCCGTCGATATCGACGTTTGCGTCCTCGGTCGGATAGGTCTCGATCGAGAAGCCGGCCCCGTCGACGTAGTTCTCGAGGACGCTCATCCGCTCGGGTCGGAGGATGTCGGGAACGAGGATCCGTTCACCGCTGGCCTCTCGGACGCGACCCGCCAGGAGAGCCGCCTCACCAAGCGCCGTCGCGTGATCGTACATCGAGGCGTTGACGATTTCGAGGCCGGTCAGTTCGACGAACATCGACTGGTACTCGAACAGTGCCTGGAGGAATCCCTGGGTCACCTCCGGTTGATACTGGGTGTAGGAGGTGAGAAACTCGGATCGGTCAGCCAGATGATCGACGAGTGAGGGAACGTAATGATCATAGTGGCCCCGTCCGAGAAATTCCGTAAGGTCGTCGTTACGGGCGAATAGCTCCCCGAAGGCCTCACGGACCTCCCGTTCGGAATGGGCCTCGATCCCGAAGTCTCCCGTGTACCGAATTTCCTCCGGGATATCGAACAGTTCCTCCTGGTCGTCGGCTCCGACGGCTGATAACATCGCGGCCGTCTCCGCGTCTCGATGGGGTGCAAAGGGGCTTCCGCGCTCCTGTCGTGTCATAGATGGCAGTACTGAGTACTGCGGTGGCGAACACCTTGGTTGGTTCGGTCGGGACGCGGGTGTTTCGATGCGTCCTGGTTATTCGATCTGGTCGCTATACGCCGACGGATCGAGCAACGCGTCGAGCTCACCCTCGTCGGCCAGCTCGATCTCGATCATCCACCCATCGTTGTAGGGATCGTCGTTGACGAGCTCGGGGGCGGTTTCGAGCTCCTCGTTGACGGCGGTTACGGTCCCACTGAGGGGCGCGTACAGATCCGAGACCGCCTTGATGGACTCGATGACACCGAAATCGGCCTCCTGTTCGATCTCGTCGCCGACCGCCGGCAGCTCAACGAAGACGATGTCACCCAGCTCGTCCTGGGCGTAGTCGGTGATTCCGATGCGGGCCGTGTCACCGTCGATAGCGGCCCACTCGTGCGATTCGAGGTAGTACAGGTCGTCTGGTACTTCGAAGGTCATGGGATTAGTCAGATAGGAACGGGAGGGGCTGAATCTTGGCCTTTTTGGGTTGATCGCGGATCACGACGTGCACCTCGGTGTCCGGGTCAGTGTACTCGACGGGCACGTAGCCCAGCCCGATCGGATCGCCGAGCGTCGGACTCATCGTGCCGCTGGTGACGGTACCGATCTCGGTGCCGTCGGTGTCGGTGATCGGGTAGCCGTGGCGGGGTACGCCACGCTCGGTGAGGACAAACCCGACGAATTCCTCGTCGACGCCGTCGGCGGCGGCCTGCTCCAAGGCGTCACGCCCGAGGAAATCAGCGTCCTTCTCGAGGTCTACAGTGAAGGAAACGCCGGCCTCGTATGGATTACGGGGGTTCTCCTCGGGATGGAAGTCCTGCCCCGAGAGCAGAAAGCCCGCCTCCATCCGGAGGGTATCCCGGGCGCCCAGCCCGCAGGGCTGGCAGTCAAAGGTCCGCCAGACAGTCTCGGCATCGTCCCACGGCAGGACGAACTCGAACCCATCCTCGCCGGTGTACCCGGTTCGGGCGACCCAGCATTCGACGCCGTCGACGGTCGCATAGCGGGCGGTAAACCGGGAGAGATCGGTAACCGGTTCCGCGGTCACGTCCTCGACCAGGTCGGCGGCCGTTGGACCCTGGACGGCGAACATCGCGTACTCTTCGGTGACATTGTCGACAGCGGCATCGAGCTCCCAGCGATCACGGTACTCGATCCATCGGTCCTCCATCTGTTCGTCATGGCCAGCGTTGGGGATGAAGAGATACTGCTCTTCGTCCTGGCGATAGATCACCGTATCGTCGAGGATAATGCCGTCCTCGTTGGTGATCGTCGAATACTGGGAGTCGCCGATATCGAGAGCTTCAACGTCGTTGGTCGTCAAGCGGGTGAGAAGTGTCGCGGCCTCCGACCCGGTGACTTCGATCTCACCCATATGGGAGACATCGAAGATGCCGACCGACTCACGGACGGCCGTATGCTCCTCACGGATCGAGTCGAACTCGACCGGCATGTCCCACCCGCCGAACTCGGTGAAACTCGCCCCACGATCATCATGCACATCGAACAACGGCGGCTTCCGGGTTGCCATACCCAGAACGTCACTCGGCTAATCATAAGGCTTTGTGGTCGCTGACGGAGAGAGATCGCCGAAACTCTCAATATATCAAGAGGTACGGGCAGGTTCGGCTGGACCTGCCAACCCGATCAAACGATCGAGGAGGAAAGATCCAAACAACCCAACCACCGATCAATCCAATGGGTGTGGGGCTGTGTGGAATCGCCACGGCTATCCCCCGGACCCGTCTATGAGCCGGCAATGTGGTCCTGGATCCTCGAGCTGGTAGGCAGAGAGGCTGGATCCCCTGAGACAGAGACGGGGTCGACACCCGACGCTACCGGTGGCGTTGCGCTCCTGGTCGATGGACCAAACGTCCTCCGGAGCGAGTTCGACCTGGACCTCAATGACGTGCGTGTGGCTGGAGGCCGACTCGGCCGACTCGCAGTCGCTCGGCTCTACGTCGATGAGGACGCAACACCGGGATTGATCCAGGCCGCAGAGGCGCGTGGGTTCGAGGTCGTCGTCACCAGCGGCGACGTCGACGTGAAGCTCGCGGCCGACGCGACGACCCTGGTGTGGGAGACTCAAATCGATACCCTCGCGATCGTTTCCCGGGATACCGATTTCAAACCCGTCATCGAGATCGCTGGCCAACGTGGAATCCGGACCATTGCGATCGCGCCTGGGGAGCACGGCCGATCGGATGCACTCGCCAACGCCGCCGACGAGGCGGTCGTTCTCGATGGATAGCCGGTAACCGGGTAATGGGAGCGGTTTTGTCGCCGGCTGTACAAGCCGAGGACATGTCAGAGCCGACACCCGTCCTCGATAATCACCTCCATTTGGATCCGGACCACGGTCGGGGACTCGATGCCGTCGAGGAATTCATTCGGAGTGGCGGAACCCATCTCCTGGTCGTCAACAAGCCGTCATGGCAACTGGGCGTCGACGCCGAAACAGGAGCGGATTTTCGGCCGGTGTTCGAACGGACCATCGAAGTCGTCGAGGCCGCCAGCGACCGACTCCCGGGCCGTGCCTGGGCCGTGCTCGGCGTCCATCCGGCGTTGATCTCACGGCTGGTTGACGACCGCGGATTTTCGCCGACCGATGCCCGAGAGCTGATGTGTGCCGGGATCGACTGTGCCGCGGAATACGCCGCCGATGGGCGGGCGGTCGCATTGAAATCGGGGCGGCCGCATTACGATGTCAAGGATGCGGTATGGGAGGCCTCGAACGCGGTCATCAGACACGCCCTCAAGCGCGCTGCCGGCGCCGACGTCGCTCTACAGCTCCACACCGAAGCCACCGAAGACCTCACCGAGGTCGCCGAGTGGGCGGAGTCTATGGGATTCAGGTCCGATCGGGTGGTCAAACACTACGCGGGCGGGCAGTTAGACGGTGTCATTCCAAGCGTGATAAGCCGGAAGGACGACCTAGAGACGGCCGCGAGTAACGACGACCCCTTTCTCATGGAAACGGATTTCATCGACGATCCGGATCGGCCGGGTGCCGTACTGGGCCCGAAGACGGTTCCACGCCGGGTCAAGTGGCTCCGTAAGAACGGTTACACGGCAGCGATCGAGACGGCTCATATCGAGACACCCCGTCGAGTGTACGGCATCGATACCGAGGCAACCCTCGCGTGATCGCGACGGCGCCGGTGCCTAATCGCAATCGCTGTCGAACGATGCGGAGAGCGATCAACACCCCGGAAAGAAAGGTCTTTCAAGCCTCCACGGTACCGTCCCAGTATGGATGAACCCCCGGAGGAATTCTATTCGGAGGAGCGATGGCAAAACTGGATCGGGCGGATTCGGGACACCGAGCTCGATCCCGAGGAAGAGGATTCGGCGCGGCTGTTGTTGAACCTTCAAGACGATGTCGCGATCGCGATCGCGAAGATCATTCGCGCCTGTGAAGATACGGATATGGACGCCGAGGAGGCCCTCGAGGAGATCGACTCGATCCGCGAGATCGTCCTGGCCGAACCCGAGATCAGTGACGAAGACACCGCGATTCTCGTCGATGGCGTCCAGACGAGTCTGGTCTGTGCCCTCTACGCTGCCGAACAGTATATCGACGACGGCGTCGCCGACGAGACCGATATCGAGGGATACCTCCGCGCTGCCGCCGATGCAGAGGCCCAAGAGGAGTTCGACCAGGCTCTGGGACTGGCGGCATGTGCTGGCACCCAGATCATCGACGGCGAGGATCTCGACATCGCGATCACCGAGGAACTCGAGTATGGTCTCGTGACCGAATGGATCAACGGCCTCGACAGCCTCCAGAGTGCGTTATCGGATCCCGAAGTCATCGAAGAGGAGTAAGTAATCCAGTAGATCACAAGGGAAGCGGCCCATACCCACGACGAACGGTCCAGGATCCGACGGGGGACCGCTGTTTCTTTTTGTCCGGCGAGATAGCCGACCTCGCTCCGCTAGCGGGTGATCGGATCGATTGACGGTATTCGACGATTGACGAAGCAACTATCGACAAAATAAAATGAACGGTCCAAGAAGCTGGAGGTATGACGAGTGTCGGGATCGATACAATCGAGATCTGGACCGGCAAGCTCAAACTCGATCTGGCGAACACCTTCGCGCCGGAGAAAGGCGAAGACCCCGGAAAGTACACCAAAGGGCTCGGTCTGTACGCGAGTTCGCTCCCCGACGCCCACGAGGATATCGTGACGATGGGCGCCAATGCCGCGCTCAAACTTATGGAGCGTAAGGGGCTCACGCCGGAAGACATCGGCCGAATCGACGTCGCTACCGAGAGTGCGTTCGATAACTCGAAGCCGGTATCGACGTATATCGCGGGATGTCTAGAACAGCGCTTCGAGGACGACTTCCACCACGCCAACAAAGGCGAGCGGAAGTTCGCCTGCGTCTCAGGCACCCAAAGCATCGACGACGCCTACAACTGGATCCGGGCCGGCCGCAACCGCGGCAAGGCCGCGCTCGTGATCGCCACCGATACGGCACTCTACGCGCGCGGTGATCCGGGCGAGGCGACCCAAGGAGCCGGTGCCGTCGCGATGCTCATCGACGAGGATCCCAATCTCGTCGAACTCTCAATCGAACAGGGATACGGCAGCGCCGATGAAACCGACTTCCTCAAGCCCAACCAGCAGTTCCCCAGCGTCGACGGCAAACGCTCGATCCAAGTTTATCTCGCCCGGATGCGCGAGGCCCTCGAGGACTTCGAGAACGTGACCGACCGTACCCATCCGGATGACTTCCGGTTCATCCCGTTCCACACACCGTTCCCGGGCATGGTCCGGAAGGCCGCCCTCTTCGGCTATCGCCATATGATCCGGGATACCGAAATCGAGGATGAACTCGCCGGTTCGATCGGTCGCCAGCCCCGTGAAGCAGAGTACGACGACTATGACGATTACGAGGAAGCGATCCGCGCCTACATGGACGATCTCAAAGAAACCGACCGCTATCAGTCGTGGTACGACGATGTCATCAATCCGACGCTCGCGATTTCCCGGGAAGTCGGTAACTGGTACACCGGCTCCGTTCATATCGCCCGTGCGGCCGCGCTGAAATACGCCGCCGAGCAGGGCGAAGACATCGCCGGCCAGCGGATGCTCGTCGGGTCATACGGGAGCGGCGCCCAGGCGGAAATCCACGCCGAGACGGTCCAAGGTGGCTTCCGAAACGAGATCGAACAACTCGATATCGATTCCCAACTCGACACCCGATACGACCTCTCCTTCGAGGAATATACCCAGATCCACGACGTCCACAATCACGAAAAAGACGTCGAGGTCGAGGACTTCACCGTCCCCGAAGGCGAGTTCGTCTTCACGGGCTGGGGTCGGATGAACGAGCGCAAGTACGACTACGTCGGGTAAACCGTTACCAATTCCACCGGTCCTTCTCTCCCGATTCGATGCCGGATAATCACCGTGGAGTAATATCCCGGACCATCGGGGCATCACATGGCGAATCCCGCGTCAGTAGTCTTCACGCAGCCGGTCGAGCAACTGATCGATCGGCGTCTCGACGACCCCCAACGAGAACCCATCCATCGACGCCAATCGCGGAGCATGATCCCAGAGATCCGCCTCGCTGAGACCGTGAAGAACGACCGCATTGGGGGTCGGATTGACGACTCGCATCGCGACCAGCGGGGATTCCCCCCGGGAGACATTAGTGAAAATCAGTGCCCGGCTTGTGCTTCGGCCGTACAGCCGATAGAATTCCTCCGAAGAGAGCCGCGTGATCGCCTCAATGCTGTCGATGACGGTGTGGCCGGTAATCCCCGAGGGACCAGCAACGATTTCAGTGCCACCGATCCGGTCGTAGAACTCAGCGAGCGATCGGGTCCTGGGATACTCCTGTAGATCAAGAACGATATCGCTGTCGAATCCGGCTGAGAGGACCCGCGCATACTGGCGGATCCGATCGCCGCCACGGTTTTCATCGATATCCAACAGCGCCGAGACCAGGCGCCGAATTACGCCGATCCCGGGGCTCTCGCGACGGCCGCTCTCGTAGTCCGAGATGACTGACGAGGAGATATCGAGTTCTCCGGCCAACTCCGTTTGAGAGATGCCGAAATCTGTCCGCCACTTCCGCAGCGTCGCACCGGGTTCCTCAGAGAGTGTGATCTCGCCAGCGATCTTCTGGGCGAGATCACGCCGCGCGTCGGACCCGGTCATGGATGCAGTCTCCAGTCCCGACCGCGAAAAGGGTATCGGAGCTGGAAACGGCGCTGGATGCTGGTATCGGGGTGGGACAGAAAGGCTTTGCTGGATCGATCCACAGGACACGTATCAACCGATGCCCTCAACGGTCGTCCATCTGGCACTCGCGGGACTGATAGCGGCGGCGCTGTTAGCGACTGAGTTCGACGGCCGAGCACTCGTGATCGTCCTCGCGATCGTTGCGATTCCCGATCTCGATACCCTCATCGGTCTCGTCGTCCCGGGCACCCATCGGGCGGCGCTCCATACTCTGCTCGTGCCGGTTGTAATTGCCGTCCTCGTGTTTTATGACACCAGGATGCGGGATGAGTCGTGGCTACGTCGTCGCTGGGCATCCGAACGGGCGGGAGTGATCGTCTGGACGGCGATCGCGGCATACGTTCTCGCCGGGATCGCCCCGGATCTCTTTTTCAACGGTGTCAACCTGTTCTATCCCCTCCACGACAGGTTCTACACGATCAACGGAGATGTCCTGCTTTCGAACGAACGAGGCCTGGTTCAGACGCTGTGGCAACCCGCCGAATCCGTCGGTGGAACGACCGCCAACACCCATTATTATACTGGCGTCGATACCGACCGTGGCGCCGACCCGGAGAATGTCGAGCGGATCTTTCCGATTGCTCGGGGTGGTCTCCAGGTGCTGTTGATACTGCTCTCGATGACGGTTGTGACGATCCGACTCTGGCAACATCGACGGAAAACACGAAAGGAGTAACACCGATCCCGTCAACGCTCACGTATGGACATCAGGCCCTACGATCCCGATGCCGACCCGGCTGCACTGTGGGGGCTCAAACGGGAGTTCGAGCTCGGACTGGGCACCGGGACCGGCGACGAGCAAAAGGAGACGAAATACGCGGGGAAGGTCACTGACGCCTATCGGGACCGCTATCTCCAGTGGGTCAACCGGTGTGTCGCGGACGACGAACGGTGTGTGACCGTCGCCGATCACACGACCGACGGCCTAGTCGGCTATGTTTTCGTCCTCCCGGAACGGTTGGCGATGATCTGGGATGCCGCCGTCCTCAATGAAATCTACGTGGAGCCCGATCATCGTGGAAGCGATGTCGCCGACGACCTGATGGCCGTCGCACTCGAATTTGCCCGCGATCAGGAACTACCGCTCGAACGGCTGGTGTTGGATGTCGATCGAGAGAACGACCGGGCCCAAGCGTTCTACGAGCGTCACGGCTTCACGCACTGGGGGGAGATGGTCGCTCGCGAGCTGTGATCGCCCGAGCGAGGAGTCCGCCGATCCCCCCACAGACGGCTGGATAGACGAGGCCGGCAAGCAGGATGGCCGTGATTAGATCCGGCGCGATTGATATATCGGCGTTCTGGATGGCATGCGTCGAGAGAACGGCGCCGGTGACGGCCGCGAGTCCGTATCCGACCGTTATCATCGTCCCAGCAAGCGAGTCCTCGAATACCGAGGCGCCAGGTTGCCGGCGGATCACCGTGACGACAGCTCCGGCACCAACGAGAAGCACAACTACGAGGAAATAAAGCATCACCAACTCCGGATCATCGGCAGTGGCAATGAGGTCGACTCGCTGGCTTGTCCCGCCGACCGATGGAAATCGAATCGAGACGAAATGGGCACTGTAGTACAACCATGCGACCCCCTTCCAGGTCGGAATCGCCTCCACTCCGAGGAGCTGTGCAAGAACGTTGATCCCTCGAAGTGCGTTCGCGACAGCGGTGGCTTTCCAGAGGTAGGTAATCAGATAGCCGAGAAGATAGGTGAATATGCCAGCGATCGTTCCGAGGGGAATCGATCCCCGATCGAATCCATCCCCATCCATCGATGACGACATTTCGAATGGATCGATCGATTGGCAAGGGAAAGTGTATTGTGGCCAAGAGCATCGGGGAATGGCGGGTTGTCCTTCCGTAGGCGTCATCCGTTCTAGGCTAACGCGAGAAGAGACAGAGAACACCATCTGTTAGTGAGGT
>JBDGPX010000041.1:0-21849 GCA_042219475.1 Halobacteriales archaeon | reverse complement strand
CATCGGAGACGGCGACCATATCCTCGTCCATATCGACGATACCTTCGTCGGCAAACGATCAGGCGACTAACTGACGGAGGTTTCTCGCGTAAACCCTCGGCGCGCGGCGACGCGATCCATCGATCGCCTCCCGGAGCGCCTCGGTCGCATCCTCGAAAACGCCCGACCCATGACCAACCAAGATCCGATCAGGTGTATACCGCCGCAGGACCCGCGGCGGGAACAGCCGGAGAGCCGGATGCACACCGATCCGCTCGGGGTCGGCCCGGAAGCTCGGGATCGTTCCGAGGGCCTCAGGCACGACCAATGTGGCTGTCGTTTCATCGAAGAGAGCAACCTCATGCCACCCCGGCTTGTCCATGACCGTAATCGTCCGATAACGGGTTCCCGGAAGCGATCCGGTGATCCGCTCGATTCGATTCGTTTCTGGCATACGATCGATCGGTGTCGGGAGATAGACGGGAACGTCATACCGATCGGCGAAGACAGCCGCGTCGCGCATGTGCCGGTCGAGCAACACGACAACCCCGGCGACATCGCCGAGCTCCGTGATGAGCTCATCGACACCTGGGCCGTCGATCGGATCGACGATCCAGACGGCGTCGTCGATAACCAGGGCATGGCTGGCCCGCTCTAAGGCTTCGTCCGGGTGGGCGATCCAGCCGACGCCACCATCGAACCGGTCGACCGTCTCGATATCTGTCGACCAGCCGCTCGCCTTCAAGGGCATACCCGAAGCTTGGCCGGTGAGGAGCATAAGCACACAGCCACGGGGAGAATGGACCGATGAATTAAGGTGACACAACCGGATGCTTGAGTATGCTGTCAGGGCTGGCGTGGCTGACACTCGAGGTGAAATATCTCGAGCCGATGGTCGCGTTTTACACCGATCATCTCGATCTCCCGGTCATCGAACGGTCCGACGGCGAGGTGATCCTCAGCGCCGGCGACAGTGAACTACGGCTGCGGACGCCGGGGCCGGTACCGCGTGGTGGTCTCCATACCCATTATGCGTTCGCGATCCCGAATCGGGAGTATGCCCAGTGGAAGGATCGGCTCGGTGAGCATTTCGATCTCGACGAGCATCAGTTCGGCTCCGCCTCATCGTTATACTGTTACGATCCGGCCGGCAACTGTGTCGAACTCGGCCAGTTCGCCGAAACAGGGAGCGGGATTACCGGTATTTTCGAAATCGTGCTCGAGGTCGAATCCCTCGATCGGGCCCTCGAAGTGTATACCGCACTCGGTGGGGATGTCGTCGATCGTGGTGACACCCGCCGACGGGCCCGACTCGATATAGGACCGATCGATCTCGAGCTCTGGGAGCCCCAGTTGGGGATTGCCGACGGTCGTGGTGGCGTACATGTGGATTTGGGCTTTTACGCTGCTGACCCAGCCGCCGTCGCCGAGGCCCTCAGGGATCGGGTTTGTTCCACGACCCACCTCCACGAACCGGAACCGGGGACGATCAGGCTCAAAGATCCCGACGGACATTATCTCACCATTCTCGCTGACTGACCAAGGGTCGGTTAATTGTCCGTGGACTGAAGCCGGTCGCGATCGATATCGATCTCGGGCGGTGCAACGAGGAGAAAGCCACGGAAATGGACGAGTGATCCACCTCCGGCCTTGATTTCGCCGGCGAAATCGGCGGCCAGCGTCTCGAGTTCACCATCGATATCGAGGATCAACACGTTGCCGTTTCTGACCTCATCGAGCCACTCCTCTCCGGGGGTGGAGCCATCGAGTACGCCCAGGACAAGCCGCCGCTGGCCGCCGGTATCGAACTCGCGTTCGATCGAATCCAAATCGAGATCGAACTCACCCATACCGTCCCGTCAGGTCCGGCGGAGAAAAAGCCTCGCGTCCGCCCGCGGGCGACAGTTAAAAAATTAAATTAGAATATCCGACAGCCGACATATCACGGCATGTAATGGATAATATACGGTATCCGATACCACGGCACATAGGGCCAATCGACGGGTAGATTTATATAGCTCTGACGACTCCGATTGAATTGCATATGACATCTCACGAGGGTGCCTCTGCTACCCAGCAGGGGAATCGAGTTCTTCCAGGGCACGTTAGCTAACCCTTCAGAATTCGACACGGCACGGATTTTCGACACCACACTTCGCGATGGCGAACAGGCACCGCGTGTTTCGTTCTCGTACGACGATAAACGGGAGATAGCGAAGCTACTCGACGAGATGAACACGCATGTCATCGAAGCAGGCTTTCCCGTCAACTCCGATGCGGAGTTCAAAGCCGTCCGCGATATCGCCAAACACACCGATACGACGGTGTGTGGATTGGCACGCGTCGTTGAGAAAGACATCGAGGCCGCCCTCGAATCGGGCGTCGGCTTGGTGCACGTCTTTGCGAGCACCAGTGACGTCCAGATCGAGGACTCGATGCATTCGACACGCGAGGATGTAAAGCGACGATCGATCGAATCCGTCGAACGGTGTGTCGAGGCCGGCGTCGAGGTGATGTTCTCACCGATGGATGCCACTCGGACGGACCCCGACTTTCTCGAGGAGGTAATCAAGGGTGTGACCGAAGCAGGCGTCGACTGGATCAACATCCCCGACACCACCGGAGTCGCGACACCAAGCCGGTTCGCCGATCTCATCGAATTCGTCACCGATTGCACCGACGCACGCATCGATGTCCATACCCACGACGACTTTGGGATGGCATCAGCGAACGCTATCGCCGGCTACGAAGCCGGCGCCCATCAGGCACAGGTATCGGTTAACGGCATCGGCGAGCGGGCCGGGAACGCCGCCTACGAGGAAGTCGTGATGGCGGCGGAGTCGATCTACGGCGTCGATACTGGGATCGACACAACCAAGATCACGGAACTGGCCCGGCTGGTTGCCGAGAAAAGCGGCATCGATATGCCACCAAACAAGCCAATTGTCGGTCAAAATGCGTTCGCCCACGAGAGCGGGATTCACGCCGCCGGCGTATTGGAAAACGCCGACACCTTCGAACCCGGGGTGATGACTCCCGAGATGGTCGGCGCCAACCGCGAAGTCGTCCTCGGGAAACATACGGGGACCCACGCCGTCCGCGAGCGGCTCGAGGAACTCGGCTACGATCCGACGGAGGATCAGGTTCGCGAGGTCACCCGCCGCGTCAAAGAATACGGCGCGGAGAAAAACCGCGTGACCCTCGAGGCGCTCGAGGAGTTCGCTGCCGACGCCGGCGTTGAGCGAACCGACGAGCAGGAACGGGAGGAGGTGCAGGCGTGAACAAGCCCGGGATCGCCCCCGGCGACCAGCCGCGCGTTTACCGCGCGCCGACCGAGGACGGCAGAAGTGGTAGGGAGACATCACGAAAACGTTATTACGGCTGCCAGCTGTATCAGACAGGTAATGAGTCGACAGTCGTGGTCCGCGACCCGTCCGTCCGCCCGGTCGGCACGCGGAGCGGCTGTCACGGCGATCCTCGGTCGGATCGTAGGGGCGCTTTAGCCCCGTATCCACCACTATCCTCGTTTTCCGGTCCGTCGGTCCGTACCGATCATCGAACAGCAAACCA
This sequence comes from Halobacteriales archaeon, assembly GCA_042219475.1. Lineage (GTDB taxonomy): Archaea > Halobacteriota > Halobacteria > Halobacteriales > Hikarchaeaceae > Chewarchaeum. The sequence continues at coordinate 18,300 of JBDGPX010000041.1, read as the reverse complement.
CGCGATATGGATGACAGCTACCACGTCTCCACTAAACCAAACCCACAGACCCACACCAATGGAGGGAGCCTACCGATGAGCGAACCAGCTCACGCATATACAGAGGAACCATCAGACGAAGACGCCGAAGAGAGTATCTACCCGGTCGAAACCGGCGCCGAATCGGTCGTTGCCGCGCTCGAGAACTCGGCCGCCGAAGTGTTGTTTGGCGTAACTGGCGGGGCAATCATGCCTGTGTATGATGCCCTGTACGATTCCGATGAGCTCTATCACGTCACGATGGCCCATGAACAGGGTGCGGCCCATGCGGCCGACGCCTACGGGATCGTCAGGGGCAAACCCGGCGTCTGTATGGCGACATCGGGACCGGGCGCAACGAACCTCGTGACCGGACTCGCCGACGCCGACATGGATTCGGATCCGATAATCGCCCTGACCGGACAGGTCCCCACCGACTTCGTCGGGAACGACGCCTTCCAAGAGACCGACACGATCGGCGTGACCACGCCGGTCACGAAGGGGAACTTCTTCGCCGATGAGCCCGACACTGTCGGCGACACCGTCGGAACGGCGTTCGCGCTGGCCAACGAGGGTCGTCAGGGACCGACGCTGGTCGATCTCCCGAAGGACGTCACCCAGGGTGAGACCGATCGGACCCCGGGCGAGCCGAAAGCCCCGGACACCCACATCGTCCAGGAGAAGGCCGATGCCGAAACCGTCCAGACGGCGGCCGAGGCCATCGCGAACGCCGACCGGCCGCTGATCCTGGCCGGCGGCGGCGTCATCAAGGCCAACGCGAGCGCCGAACTCCGGAAGTTCGCCCGAGAGTTCGGCGTGCCGGTGACGACGACCCAACCCGGCATGGGTGCGTACCCCGAGGACGACGATCTCTCGCTCGAATGGGCGGGAATGCATGGGACGGGCTACGCCAACATGGCGATCACCCACACCGACGTGTTGTTCGCCATCGGGACCCGCTTCGACGACCGGCTGACCGGCGACATCGAGACCTTCGCTCCCGAAGCGGAGGTCATCCACGTCGACATCGATCCCGCCGAGATCTCGAAGAACATCGAGGCGGACTACCCGCTGATCGGCGACGCCGCGACCGTCCTCAACCAGGTCTACGAGGCGATGCCCGAAGCGCCCGACGCCGAGGCGTGGCGCGAGCAGTGTCTGACCTGGAAGGACGAGTACGCGATGACCTACGACATGCCCGACGACGAACCACTGAAGCCCCAGTACGTCGTCGAGACCTTCGACGAGATGACCCCGGATGACACGATCGTCACTACTGGAGTCGGCCAACACCAGATGTGGGCAGCCCAGTACTGGACCTATCGTGAACCCCGAACCTGGGTGTCCTCGAACGGATTGGGCACGATGGGCTATGGCGTCCCGGGTGCGATCGGCGCGAAGATCGCGGCGCCGGACAGGACGGTCGTCGCCTTCGAGGGCGACGGCGGCTTCCTGATGACCGGCGCCGAACTGTCGGTGGCGGTCCGAGAACAGCTCGACATCAACGTGGTGATCCTCAACAACACGGCCGTCGGTATGGTCCGCCAGTGGCAGGATGCCTTCTACGGGGAGCGCCGGATGGCGTCGGAGTATCCCTGGGTACCGGAGTTCGATCTGGTGGCCGAAGCCTTCGGGGCCCGTGGCTTCCGGATCGAAGAGTACGACGAGGTCGAAGAGACGATCGAGGCGGCGATCGAGTACGACGGTCCATCGGTGATCGACGCACACATCGACCCCTCGGAGGACGTCTTCCCGATGGTCCCGAGCGGCGGCGACAACGGTCGCTTCGCCATGGATCACGAGGACCTCGAGCAACTGTGAGGTGACACCATGAGTAGCGAAACCACCGATCCCGACACCGACACCGAGGCCGGAACGAAATCGAGTCCAGGGCCGTACGAACGCCCCCACCCGGAGGGGCGCCGGAACAAACAGGGGATCCGCATCGATCCCCGGGCCGAGGCCGAAGAGCAACCGCGACGGGCCGTCCTGTCGGCGCTGGTGAAACACGAACCGGGCGTCCTCGCGAAGGTCGCCGGGCTGTTCGCCCGCCGGCAGTTCAACATCGAAGGCCTCTCGGTGGGGCCGACGACCGACGACTCGAAGGCCCGGATCACCCTCGCGGTGATCGAACCCGAGCCGGGAATCGAGCAAGTCAAAAAACAGCTCCGCAAGCTCGTTCCGGTGATCGATGTGACCGAAGTCTCCGGCGCCGTCGAGCGCGAACTCGCGTTGATCAAAGTCGACGCGGAAGATCCCGATAAAGTCCAGGCGGTCGCGGAGATGCACGGCGGCGATGTCGTCGACGTGTCAACCGAGACCATCACCGTCGAGGTGACTGGCGACCGCGGTCAGATCGACGGGGCCATCGATACCTTCGAGCGGTTCGATATCAAGGAGATCGTCCGAACCGGCTCGGCCGCGCTGACCAGCGGTGCGGAACTGACCGCCGGGAACGGACACGGGTACTGAGCGATCGACAGCCACGCCGGAACGAAACGATACCGATACGATATTGAGCCCGACCCGCGATCCATCAAATCAACCCACCCATGACAACGACAGAGCTAGAGGAGTTCACGACGACGGTATACTACGATAGCGACGCGGATCGCTCACAGATCGACGACAAGGTCGTGGCCGTGCTTGGCTACGGCAGCCAAGGCCACGCGCACGCACTCAACCTTTCGGAGAGTGGTGTCGATGTCGTCGTCGGCCTTCGGGAGGGGTCCTCCTCGCGCGAGGACGCCGAGGGGGCGGGGTTGCGCGTCGAGACGCCAAGCGAGGCGGCCGCGATGGCCGACATCGTCTCGATGCTCGTCCCCGATACCGTCCAGCCAGCGGTCTATGAGAATATCAAAGACGGAATCGAGCCCGGGGATACCCTACAGTTCGCACACGGATTTAACATCCACTACGACCAGATCGAACCCCCCGAAGACGTCGACGTGACGATGATCGCGCCGAAGACGCCGGGACACCTGCTCCGTCGCAACTACGAGCGGGACCAAGGGACGCCCGCGCTTCTGGCGGTGTATCAGGACGCCACCGGCGGCGCCAAAGACGAGGCCCTCGCTTACGCTCACGCCCTCGGGTGTACGCGGGCCGGCGTCGTCGAGACATCCTTCCGCGAGGAGACCGAGACCGACCTCTTCGGCGAACAGGCGGTCCTCTGTGGTGGCATTACCGCACTCATTCGGTATGGCTACGAGACGCTCGTCGATGCGGGCTACAGCCCGGAGATGGCGTACTTCGAGTGCCTCAACGAGATGAAGCTCATCGTCGATCTGATGTACGAGGGCGGCCTGGGCGCGATGTGGGATTCCGTCTCCGATACCGCCGAGTACGGCGGCCTCACCCGGGGTGAAGACATCATCGACGAATCGGTCCGTGAGAACATGGAAGAAGTCCTCGAGGAGGTACAGACCGGCGAATTTGCCCGCGAATGGGTGATGGAAAACCAGACCGGCCGGCCGATGTACAACCAGCTACGCGAGGCAGAGAAGAACCACGAAATCGAGGCCGTCGGCGAACGGCTCCGGGACCTGTTCGCCTGGGCCGAGGATGCAGAGCGCGAACAGGAAACCGAGGAGAACGTGCGAGCCTAACTATGACCGAAAAGAACAGCGACACACTTGGCGAGGTCGATCACACCCATCCATTCGACGGACGACCGTTCGGTGTCGCCTTCCGTCGGGGCCCCACCATAGCCGCCGACGGCGGGCGCCGCGATCCGACCGCGTCCAACGAGGAGGAAACGGATGCGGAACCGACCGACGCGATCGAAGAGACGGCCGGTGAACCGGCCGATCTGAGCGACATCAGCCACACCCCCCCTGACGGTGACGGGGCGAACCGCGTCTGGGACGGAACCCAGGTACGCGAATCGAAAGGAGACGTAACCGACGATGAGTAACGGCACCCTCTACGACAAAGTCTGGGACCACCACAAGGTCCAGGAGCTCCCGAACGGCCAGGATCAACTGTTTATCGGACTGCATCTCATCCACGAGGTGACCAGCCCACAGGCGTTCTCGATGCTCCGGGAACGGAATTTCGACGTCGCGTTTCCCGAGCGGACGGTCGCAACGACCGACCACATCGTACCGACGACCCCGGAAGGGCGGGAGCGGCCACTGGCTGACGATCAAGCCGAGACGATGCTCTCGGCACTCGAGCGGAACACCGAGGAAGCCGGGATCACCTTCTTCGGCCTCGATTCGGACAAGCAGGGCATCACCCACGTCGTTGCCCCTGAACTGGGCCTGACCCAGCCAGGGATGACTGTCGTCTGTGGTGACTCTCATACGTCCACCCATGGAGCATTCGGTGCTTTCGCAATGGGAATCGGCACAAGCCAAATCCGGGACGTCCTCTCGACGGGGTGTATCGCCGCCGAGAAGATGGACGTCCGGCGGATCGATATCACCGGCTCGCTCGGTGACGGTGTCTACTCGAAGGACATCATCCTCAAGCTTATCCATGATCTCGGCGTCGACGGCGGTGTCGGGCACGTCTATGAGTACGGCGGTTCCGCGATCAAGGAACTGGACATGGAAGGTCGCCTGTCGATCTGTAACATGTCGATCGAGGGCGGCGCCCGGGCGGGCTACATCAATCCTGACGAGACTACCTACGAGTATCTCCGTGGCCGGGAATACGTCCCCGAGGGCGACAAATTCGAGGAACGAAAGGAGTATTGGGAGTCGATCAAATCCGATCCCGATGCCGACTACGACGACATCGTCGAGATCGACGTCGACGATCTCGCACCGATGGTCTCCTGGGGCGTAAACCCCGGCCAGGTCATCGAGATCACCGACACAGTACCCGAGCCATCCGAGCTCGACGACCCGCCCACCGCCGAGAAGGCACAGGATCACATGGGGGTCGAGCCTGGCCAGTCGATGGCCGGTTTCCCGATCGATGTCGCCTTCCTCGGGACCTGTACCAACGGCCGGGTGTCGGACTTCCGCGAGGCCGCAAACGTCCTCGAGGGCCATCAGATCGCCGAGGACGTCCGAGCGCTTGCGGTCCCTGGGTCCCAAACTGTCAAGCGGCAGTGTGAGGCAGAAGGTATCGATCAGATCTTCAAGGATGCCGGCTTCGACTGGCGTGAAGCCGGCTGTTCGATGTGTCTGGCGATGAACGACGATCAGCTCTATGGCGATGAAGTCTGTGCGTCCTCGTCGAACCGCAACTACATCGGTCGCCAAGGCTCGAAGGACGGACGTACCGTCCTGATGAGTCCCGCGATGGTCGCGGCGGCGGCCGTGCGTGGCGAGATCGCCGATGTCCGGGAGGTGCTCGACTGATGAGTGATCCCGAGAACCCATCGATGGCCGTCCGTCGGGTCGCCGGCACTGGCGTCCCGCTCCGTGGCGACGGGATCGACACCGACCAGATCATGCCGGCCCGATTCCTCAAGGAGGTCACCTTCGAGAACATGGGCCAGTATGTCTTCTACGACGCCCGGCATGACGACGACGGCGAGCCGAACGACCACCCGTTCAACGAGTACAAGGGCGCCAACATCCTGGTCGTCAACGAGAACTTCGGCGCTGGTTCCTCCCGGGAACACGCCCCACAGGGGCTGATGCGCTGGGGGATCGAGGGGATCGTCGGCGAATCCTTCGCGGAGATCTTCCAGGACAACTGTAAGTCACTGGGCATCCCGACGGTGACGGCCGACGCCGAGACCATCGAGACGCTCCAGTCGTTCATCGAGGACAATCCCGACGCCGGGATCGAGATCGACGTCATCGACGAACGGGTCACCTACGACGCCACGGAGGTCGATGTCGATATCGACAACGCGATGAAAGAGGCCCTCGTCGAAGGGATCTGGGATACCACGGCCCTGATGCGTTCGAGCCTCGATCGGGTCCGCGATACCGCCGCCCAGCTCCCCTACGTCGAGGAACACCAGCCGGAAACGGCCGACGACTGAACCCATGGCCGAGGAGATCGTTGTCATCCCGGGTGATGGGATCGGTCGCGAGGTGGTACCGGCCGCCGTCGACGTCCTCGAAGCGCTCGATCTCGGCTTCGAGTTCACCGAGGCCGACGCGGGCGATGCCGTCGCCAGGGAAACCGGGACGCCGTTGCCTGTTGAGACACGGGAACTCGCCACCAACGCCGATGCGACCCTGTTTGGCGCCGCCGGCGAGACGGCGGCCGACGTGATCCTGCCGTTGCGAAGCGCGGTCGGTTCGTTCGTCAACATCCGGCCGGCCCGGGCCTATCCTGGGATCGACGCGCTTCGACCGGAGACGGATCTGGTTTTCCTCCGAGAGAACACCGAGGGCGTCTACGCCGGTCACGAGGATCGGCTCACCGACGACGTGGCAACCCTAACCCGATTAGTGACGAAGACGGCCTCGCGGCGGCTCGGTGAGTTCGCCTGTGAATACGTTGAGGATCGAGAGACAGATGGGTTTACGATCGCGCATAAGGCGAACGTGATGCGGGAGACAGACGGGCTGTTCGTCGAGACGATCGAAACCGTCGCCGACGAACAGGGCGTCGCCACCGACACCGCGATTATGGATGCACTCGCGACCAATCTGATCCTCTTTCCGAAGGACTACGACGTGATCGTGACGCCGAACCTCGCTGGCGATATGCTCTCGGATCTCGCCGCCGGATTGGTCGGCGGGCTCGGATTGTTACCCAGCGCGAACGTCGGGCCCGATCGTGGCCTGTTCGAACCGGTCCACGGAACGGCTCCGGATATTGCGGGCGAGGGGATCGCCAATCCGACCGCGACGATCCTGTCGGCGGCCATGCTCGTCGAGTTTCTGGGATACGACGCGGCCGGGCAACGGCTCCGTGAGGCGGTTACTACGGTCCTTGAGACCGGCCCGACAACCCCGGATCTCGGTGGCGATGCCACTACCGAGGACGTGACGCAGGCGATCATCAAGGAGCTGTAAGGAAAGCTATCTCCGTCATCGACCGCCACCGTTCCGAATCACGGTCTTCGTCGTATCGATCCAAAACGAACACAACTCACAACGAGCGAAGCCCGTGAGGATTAAGAACTTCGGCGGCGAAGTCCCGCGATACCATGCCGACAATCGAGGTCAGCGAGGAGACGGTCGAGCGGCTCGACAATCTCCGCATCGAGGACGAATCCTACGATGAGATCATCACCGAGCTCATCAATATCTACGAGGCCGAGGAACTAACGCTGTTCCACTCCGGTGACGGATAACGACGACCCGCCGGGTATTGAAGCCGGGATCGAATGACGAGCTAAGATCGGCGAAAACGGAGGAAACCGGGATTCGGTCAAGGTAGCGAATCCGATCGGAAGACAGCCGATCGGAAACGGGGGTATCGACGATTACTCCTCGGAGTCTTCATCGGTCACGGCATCGGAGGCGGTTGCGTCCGATTGTGCGGCGGCTGCCTCGCGGACGTGTTCCCATTTCCCCTGATCCTCAAGATGTTCCTGAAGCGCCCTAGCGTAGTCATCCGCGAGGCGACTGGCCTCCTGGAGGATTTCGGCGTTCTCGTCGTCGCCCATCCCGAATGCGGACTTGATCGAGTCGAAGAGACCGTCACCACTCCCACCACGATCGCCGCCACCACCCATCGGATGTTGCATCTGTTGACGGGTCTCGGTGAGCTGAGGGAGGACATGTTCGATCTGTTCGGTTCGAGCGATAATCCGGGCATCCTCGCCGGTACCGTCGATCTCGAACTCGACCGCCGTCATGATCATCCCCCACTCTTGCTGGGAGAACTGGGACGCCTGGATGCGATCGGAAAACTGCTGATCGACCGCCATGCGCTCGCCGACTATGAGGTCCTGCCACCGTCGCTCGTCCATATCGAGCAGTTAGAGAACGAGGGGTATCAGGGTTTTGTCCGGGATCGAAAACGACCGATCCCAACGGATGACCGATCAGACCAAAGTTGCCGACAGCGTGATCTCCGGAACCGCCGCGAGTGCCTGGGAAACCGGACAACCCTCCTTGGCACCGTTGGCATGTTCGAGGAAGGTTTCCTCGTCGATGCCAGGGATCTCTGCCTCGACCTCGAGATCGATCCGTGAAATCTCGCCGTCCTGGAGGTGGACGGTCGCCGAAGCATACACACGCTGGGGATCATAGCCATCGCTGGCCAGTTCGTTCGACAGCGCCATCGCGAAACACCCCGCGTGGGCCGCCGCGATCAGTTCCTCGGGGTTGGTTCCGTCACCCTGTTCGAAGCGGGAGGCAAAGGAGAACGCCCCCTCGTAGGCGCCGTCGCCGACGGTCATCGTACCGTTGCCAGTCTGCAGATCGCCTTCCCAAGTCGCCTCGGATGTTCTACTTGGCATCAGTAAGTCACCGGTTGTTCGTTCACTCGGCAGCGTTAACAAGATTGTGTTGACAGATCCGGACGACCAACGATCCCGAATAAAAACCAGCGACCGGTTAGTCGAGAGCGCCGTCGATGTCGTAGGGTTCGTCGGCCGACAGGATCTCAACCGTCGCATCGCTACCGGTCGCGTCGACTTCCCTGGCGAACTCGTCGGGATCCTGTTCGATCGGCGGAAAGGTATCGTAGTGCATCGGGAAGGCAATGTCAACGTCGAGCCAATCGATGGCGATCGCGGCCTGTAACGGTCCCATCGTGAAGTGATCGCCGATCGGCACGGCCGCGGCATCAGGTTCGAGGTACGGACCGATGACATCACGCATTTCGGTCATCAATCCTGTGTCACCGGCGTTGTAGAAGGACGTACTCTCGGCATCGGCGAGCTGGGTCGGAACGGTGTCGCTGATGACATACCCTGCCGGCATCCCGCCAGAAGTATCATACGTGGTATCCAGTCCATTGGTGTGATCGGCTCGATGCATGGTCACGTAGGCGTCGCCGGCCTCGAACGTGCCACCGAGGTTCATTCCCACGGTGTCGGCGACACCGTGTTCATCCTCGACGTATGCCGCCAGTTCCGGGGTGGCAATAACGGTCGCATCCGCGAATTCACCGACATCGGCGATGTGGTCGGCGTGCCCATGCGTCAACGCGACATAATCCGGCGACGGGATGTCGGCCGGCGAGCGATCCGTCTTCGGATTATCGAAGAACGGATCCATCAGCAGCGAGGTGTCATCGACCTCCACATGCCAGGTAGAATGTCCGTGCCAAGTCACTTGCATAGCATGCGGATATACACGCGAATCGCACTTAAACGGTTGCGGGAATACGGAAGTCGAAAACACCTTATCCAGCGGGCAGACACCTCAGGGTATGCATCACGTCAGATTCCGGGATCCAGCCGGCTCGGTTCGCAACGGATTTTGGACCGGCGACGGGATCGTCTTCGGGCAACAGCGTTATGAGGCCACTGAAGTGGATGTCCTACCGCCGTGTGAACCCGAGAAGATCGTCTGTGTCGGTCGGAACTACGTCGAACACGCCGACGAACGCGACAACGAAGTCCCCGACCGCCCACTCCTCTTTTTGAAACCGCCAAACACACTCGCCGGTCATCACGACACCGTGACGTTGCCGGCCGGCAAAGAGCGGATCGATCACGAGGCCGAGCTGGCCGTCGTGATCGCTCAGCAATGTCGACACGTCAGTGCGGAGGAGGCGATGCAAGTGGTCGCTGGCTTCTCGATCGCCAACGATCTCTCGAACCGCGATGACCAGGATCGGGAGCAAAACTGGGTTCGCGGAAAGGCATTCGACAATGCCTGTCCGTTGGGGCCGGTAATCGCCGAACCGAACGAAGTTCCCGACGACGCGACGATCAACCTCACGGTCAACGGCGTGCTCCAACAGGAGGCCACCCGTGAGCAGATGATCTTTGACGTGCCGGAGCTGATCGAAGAGATCACCCAGTATATGACGTTGGAACCGGGGGACGTAATCCTCACCGGCACCCCTGCTGGTGTCGGTGCCCTCAAGGACGGCGACCGGATCGAGATCAACGTCGAGGGCATCGGCGGCCTCGAACACAGCGTCCGCATCCCCGACACCTAACACCGAACCGATCGGGCAGCCGGATGGATCGCCGGTAACAGCCACTACGGGCCGGATCGATCGGACCGGTAGATCGCGATAGAAGGGAGCAGCGAGACCGTGTGCGCAGTCTTAAGACCGGCCGCCCACTTGGATCGCACATGCAACCACGGGACCTCTCCGACCACATCGAATATCGGGCCGGTCGGGGGCCGGAGGAAGTCGCTCGCGATTTAGGTCTCGATCCGGACGAGCTGATCACGCTCTCCTCGAACGAGAACCCACATGGCCCGAGCCCACGGGCAGTCGAGGCGATCAAAGACGCAACCGAGGAAGTACACACGTATCCGAAAGCCGCCCATACTGACCTCGTCGACGCACTCGCCGATCACTGGAGTGTCGAAACGACACAGATCTGGCTCGCCAACGGCGGTGATGGAGCGCTCGATTATCTCGCTCGGGCGATGCTTGCGCCTGCCGATCGAGTCCTCGTCCCCGAGCCGGGCTTCGCGTACTACGGGATGAGCGCCCGCTTTCACCACGGGGAAGTCAGGATGTATACCATCCCGAAGGACGATGACTTCCCACTGACTGCCGAGACCGTTCTAAGCGATTACAACGATGAACGGATCGTCTACCTCACAAGCCCGAACAATCCCACCGGCGGCCGGTTTCCGCTTGACGCGATCGAGACGATCGCTGCCGAGACAGCCGATCACACGCTCGTCGTCGTCGACGAAGCCTACGGGGAGTATGCCGAGGGGCCGAGCGCAGCCGAGCTGTTGGCCGATCGAGACGACATCGCGGTGTTGCGAACGTTCTCGAAGGCCTACGGGCTCGCCGGCGTTCGGCTTGGCTATGCGATCACGCCGATCGAGTGGGCCGATGCCTACGCCCGGGTCAACACGCCCTTTGCCGCAAGCCAGTTGGCGTGTCGGGCCGGCACGGCCGCACTTGCGGATCAATCCCACGTCCGCAAATCCGTCGAAACCGCCCGCTGGGCCCGGGAAGCATTCCGCGAGCGGCTCGCGGTGCCCACCTATCGGAGCCACGGCAACTTCGTACTCGCCGAGGTGGGTGACGCCACGGAAGTCGCAACCGCGATGGAGGAACGGGGGATCATCATCCGTGACGCGACGAGCTTTGGACTCCCGGAGTGCGTTCGGATTACCTGTGGAACCCGCGAGGAGACCGACGCAGCCATCGCCGCACTCAACGAGGTCGTCGAGATGCGATGAGGGTTGCCGTTACGGGGACGCCTGGCACCGGCAAAACGGCCGCGACCGATCGCCTCGGGACGGACCTTTCAGTGGTCCATCTCAACGACGTTATTGAACGGGAAGGATTCATCGAACGGGTCGACACCGATCGTGATACCGCCGTCGTGGACATGGAGGCCGTCGAAGCATGGTTGGCCGATCGCGATGGGATCGTCGTCGATTCCCATCTGGCACACCGGTTCCCGATGGATCGGATCGTCGTTCTCCGCTGTCAGCCGGCCGAACTCACAGCTCGATTGGAATCACGAGGAGAACCACAGACAAAGACACAGGAGAACGCCGAAAGCGAAGCCCTCGACGTCATCCTCAGCGAAGCCGTCGATCGTCACGGAGAGGATCGCGTCTACGAGATCGACACGACTGATCGATCAGTCGATGCGGTCGCCAAGGCGATCGCGGCCGTCATCGCGGGGGACCGTGCACCGAGTGCTGGAACCGTCTCGTTCGTGGAGTATCTCGAACAGTGACACTCGACCGCCTCCGTCCGCTGGCCATGCGGCTGTTGGTGCCGTTCGTGATCGCAGCGATGCGACTGAATCTCACCCCGAACGCCGTCTCAATCATCGCCTTCGGACTTGCGGGTCTCGCCGGCATCGCCTTCTATGTCGGCGGTCATTGGTATCTCGTCGGCGCGCTGTTGGTCTTGCTCAGCGGCTGGCTGGACCTACTTGACGGCGCGCTGGCCCGGGAGCTGGAGATCGACTCCGACGCGGGCGATCTCCTCGATCACGTCCTCGACCGGTACGCCGACATCGTCCTCCTTGCCGGCCTGGCCGCCGGGATCGATGCCTACGCCCTCGGCTTCGCGGCCGTCACGGGTGTGGTGATGACGTCCTATCTCGGTACCCAGGCCCAGGCGGTCGGTGTGGGGCGGGTGTACGCCGGGCTGTTAGGCCGAGCTGATCGCCTTGCAGTGATCGGTGTTGCCGCCGTGATTGCCCCCTTCGTACCGCCGCTCGGACCGCTGTCGGTGATCGCCTGGCTCTTGATCGCGCTGGCGATAGTCGGTCATCTCACGGCGATCCAACGGTTCGCGGGCGCCTGGGAGGAGTTACAGTAGGCCGTGGGTCGGGGATACACTTATTTCAACGACGGAGGTTGATCCGACGATGGCCGATTCAGTGGACCTCGACGCACCGGTATTCGATTTCTACCCCGAAGGGCTTCCGCCGCTGATGTCCGACCGGCTTCGGGCAATAATGAACGAGGGACTCGAGGCGGGCAAACACGCCGCCGAGATCCATGAGGAGCTAGCCGATGAACGCGCTCGCCAGTTCCGGGACGATCCAGTCTATCGGGAGCGGGTACGCGAGGAGATCGAGGCCGCCGGCGTGACAGCGATCGACGTGACGCTGCTATCGACCGGGCGGCGTGCACCACAGAACTGGTCGGGTGTCCTCGATGACATCCGCCGCTGGCAAACCTGTATCGACGCTGCCGACTGGTTAGAGAAAGCCCGAACGGCCGAGGAACTCCGATCCGATGGCGTGAATATGCTGTTGGGGTTCAGGATACGGTCGCCCTCGAGGACGATCTCGACCGACTCGACGCGCTGTATGACTTCGGTGTCCGGGTCGCTCAGCTGACCTACAACAGCCGTAACCGCGTCGGCGATGGCTGTACCGAACGAACCGATGCCGGGCTCTCGGCGTTTGGACTCGATGTCGTCGACCGACTCAACGAACTCGGTATGGTGGTCGATCTCTCACACTGTGGCGAGGCAACGACCGCCGACGGGATCGAGCATTCGGCTGCCCCACCGGCGTTCACCCATGCCTTCTGTCGGGCGCTCAGCGATCACCCACGGGGCAAACGGGACGAGGAGATCCGGGCCCTCGCCGAAAGAAATGGCTACATGGGGATCGTCGCCGTCCCCTTCTTCCTCGGCGGCAGTGCCGACATCGAGGCGATGATGGATCATCTCGATCACGCCGTCGAGATTCTGGGTGCCGATCGGGTGGGGGTCGGAACGGATTGGGGGTACTGGACGCCCGACGTTCCCGAACCGCTCCGGGAAGGGATCGAGGAGATGTTCCGAGGGCTTGGGTTCCGCGGTGAGCACGCGGTGACCGTCGGTGACGGGATTCCACCGATGGACGCCTACAGCGACTGGTCGGCCATTCCCGAAGCCATGTTTGATCGTGGATATACCGAGGCCGAGATCCGTGGCTTCTGTGGGGAGAACTTCGTCCAGTATTTCGAGAACGTCACGACTGAGTAGCGATCGGCCGCGTCTCCGAGGCCACATTATCGTTCGGCATCCGGCAGGGAGATAGGTAGATGAAGGGGGCGATGTGGGGAAAGATTCACCACGACTGGAGACAAACCTCTGAGCATGGTCCAGTGTGAGATGTGTGGTGTTGAGATCGACGCTCCCAAGACGGTCAAAATCGAAGGCGCGGAACTCCAAGTCTGTGGCGACTGTGCGGATTTTGGGACCGAAGTCGAAACCGGCAGCAGCGAGGAAACGACATCCACGAAGTACTCGACATCGAGCTCATCAAGCTCCACGAGCAGTGCCTCCGGTGACACAAGCGGCGGTGGCGGTGGCTCCCGTTCCCGGCGGGATCTCTTCGATGAGATGGAGGAGATCGTCCCTGATTTCGGCGATCGAATCCGAGAGGGCCGGGAGGACGCCGGCCACTCACAAGCCGAACTCGCCGATCAACTCAACGAGAAGACAAGCTTAATCCGGAAGCTCGAGCGGGGCGAGCACCTGCCGAACGACACCGTCCGCCGGAAACTCGAACGGGCGCTCGACATCACACTCGTCGAGGGCGGGGGCGACGGTGACGGGGAGGACGACTGGTCCAGCGACGACGCCCCAAGCGGGATGACCCTCGGTGACGTCGTCAAACGAAAAGACTAGCTTCTTTAGGCCGCCCGGCCCGGTTCGGGTATGTTCGTTCTCGTCAATCTGAAGGCCTATGACTGTGAACCGGTCGCTATCGCAGAGGCCGCCGAAACGGTAGCCAGCGAACACGATGCCGACGTCGCTGTTGCCCCCCAAGCGGCCCACCTCAGTGCGGTCGCGGCCACCGGTGTCGAAACCTGGGCCCAACACGTCAGTCCCGTCGACCACGGTAGCCATACCGGCAGCACGCATGCGGCAGCGGTCGCCGATGCCGGGGCTACGGGAACGGTGATCAACCACTCGGAACGGCGGCTCACGCTCGCGGACATCGATGCCGCGGTTGCCGCGGCCGAAGATGCCGACCTCGCTACGATCGTCTGTGCGAACAACCCCGAACAGATCGCCGCAGCGACGGCGCTCGGTCCGGAGGCAGTCGCCGTCGAACCTCCGGAACTGATCGGGACCGGCACACCAGTCAGTCAAGCCGACCCCGACATCGTCATCGATGCCGTCGAGGCTGCGGAGTCGGTCGATCCATCGGTCGATGTCCTGTGTGGGGCGGGTATCAGTACCGGTGAGGACGTCACTGCGGCGGCGGACCTCGGTGCGGATGGCGTGTTACTCGCCAGCGGCGTGGCCCTAGCAGATGACCCCGGGGCCGTCCTCACCGACCTCGTCATAGCCGGATAGCGAGGCCGTCAAGGAATGATCCACTAATCGACCAGTATGCATCAGTCCCATTCGAAGTCGGTGAGTGAAGCCTGACCATCGGTATCCTCGCTATCGGCGCTGTCGATAGGAGACGGCGACGGTGAGTGGGTGTCGTCGGCTTCCCAGCCCTCCAGACCCGCCTGTTCCTGATCGGCAAAGGAGAGATTCGCAACCCGGACGCCGACTTTGCGGATCGGGATCGATTCGAACTCCGCCAGTAGCCCGAGAGCGATCTCCTCAAGGAGCTCCGGATCATCGACCGGACCGGGTAAGGAATGCGCCCGTGTATGAACGTCAAACGGCGGCTCGACGGCCTTGATTCCGATAGTCTGATAGAGCGCCCCTTTGCGTCGAGCCCGATCAGCGACGGCCCGGGCAAGCGTTCGCACCCGATCGCGCTTCTCCGCGCTCGCCTCGACGGGGTCGGTGAACGCACTCTCCCGGGACAGACTCTTCGGCTTGCCCACAGGGGTCACCTCACGTTCATCGTGGCCCCGTGCCCGGGCGTATAGCTCCCGGCCCCGTTCGCCGTACTGATCGACCAGCCAGTCCGGATCAGTCTCAGCGAGGTCATCGATGGTTTCGATATCCGCCTCACGGAGTTCACGAGCGGTGACCGGACCGATGCCGTGGAGTACTTCGATATCGAGTGGAGCGAGAAACGACTGGACGTCATCGGGCTCGACGACCACTAGGCCATCGGGCTTATCGGCATCGGCGGCGATCTTCGCCGTACTCATATTCGGCGCGACGCCGACGCTTGCAGTAACGCCGACTTCACGGGCGATCCGGTCTTTGATATACCGACCGAATCCTTCGGCAACCTCCCAAGCAGTGCGATCAGTAACGTCGAGATAGGCCTCGTCGATACTGACTTCCCTGACGACCGCCGCACAGTCGTGGAGGATGGCCTTGACGTCCTCGCCGACCGATTCGTAATACTCCATATCGACGGGGCGATAATAGCCGGCATCCGCCGTGTCTATGTCCGGATCATCGACCGCATCGGCCATTCGGGGCAGACGTTCGAGCGCTGTCGAGATCGCCTGAGCGCTCTCGACCCCGTACTCACGAGCCTCGTAGCTGGCGGTGGCGACCGCCCCGTGGGCTTCACCGGGCTCGTACCCCATCCCCACGACGACCGGTTCACCGACGAGGTCGGGTTCACGCAGCCGTTCACAGGCGGCATAGAAACAGTCCATATCGACGTGGAGGACGATCCGGTGCTCGGTATCGGCGGCGGGAGCCCCTGGGAGGCGCTGACCGCCACGATCGGCCATAGTGATAGATACACACCGGGTTGCCGTCAACGTTCCGGCGCTCAATCGTCCTGATTGGCGAGTACGGGGCGGGCGAATTCAACGTCGGTACCGTTATCCCGGCATTCCTCGAGGGCGTGTTTGGCCTGCATGCCAGCGGTTGCCGCCGATCGATCGTGGCCTACACCGACTTTCAGCTCGATGCCGACCTCTTGCCGGACCGATTCGATCACGGCCGCATATTCCTCCGGCGCCATATCACGGGTGACGGCGATGATGTTGTCGCCGCCGACGAAGAATCCGAGGGAGTCGTAGTCCGTCCGTAAGTGTTCCGCGAGACTCAGATACCCCCGTTCGATCGCCAAAAACGAATCAAAGGCGTGGATCTCGTCGGTATACTTTCCAGTGGCATCGTTCACATCGAAATGGGCAACCTGGACGTCGTTATCCGAACGGTCGGCCGGACCAAGCGGTTCCCCGCTCAACACCTCGATCCGATCGGCCTCCTGTGCACTACCGGCCGATTGCAGCCGTTGTGTGGCGGCCTCAAGCGCGGCTACCGGCGTCGTATCGACGCCGACGCCCATGCTGACGGTGATCGGATACCGGTTGCCGATCGATTCCTGGATCGTCGCATGGGTGTCCATGTCGATTCCGTTTGTCACCGCGATCATGTTGTCAAATCGGGTGTAGAAGACGTAACCGGCCCGATTGCCGAACAGTTCCGCGAGATCAGCGAATAGCGTCGCTTGCAGTGCTTGGAGGTCCGGCTCCCGTCTGGGTTCTGGGGTTACCGTCCACGGACCGTAGTTATCGATTTGCACGAGCGTGACCTGCGTATTCGTCACGTTGGATGTCGGTTAGCATGGCTCCCATATTGGTATTATGATTTCCCATCACGTTTCCGGTCTCCATCACGAATTTGAGATAGTGAAGAAACCAAGCGAGTACGAAAAGAGCAACCACGAAAACCAGAACCGAAAGCGATGTCGATGAAATCACGACATGCCCTTCATCGATGGAACGATGCCGGTAATGTTAGGATGATCAGGGGATGCCGACGTTACGGTGCCGTTGGTAGAGATAATAAAACGCGAATAACCCGACGGTCGTGACTGCAAGCACGGTGTATATCTTGGGCTGAGGGAGCCATGCGATCGCATCCGAGTGGCGCAACTGGTAGCTATCGATCCAGTAAGCCGGCGTCGCGATGATCAGCGCGATCGCCAACAGTGCGTTGCTGAACACGAACAGATCCTCCAGCAACGTATGGCCGATCTCATTCGAAAGGATTCCGGAAACGAAGATACAGATCCACGCGATCGCCTGAAGCCCGATCAGCAACCACCACTTCGGTGCGTGAACATTCGGCGACCGCTCAGTGATTGAGACGATCGTCGGACTCGCCTCACCCGAGAGTTCGTTCCCACAGTGGGCACAGAACGAATCCGTCTCACGCACCGGTTGGTCACACTCAGGACACGATGGCATGGGTCAAACCTACTGGCACATGCTCGACAGCCGTCGTAGTCGACAGCGGCTACACGGCGATTCGACGTTGATATCAGGGAGGATCGCCCCATGGACGCCCGTTGCGATCGCACGTGGCGTGATGAATGGACGGTGTGAGTTTATAGATTTTGCCACCCCGTTCATCGTCTCCCCTACGGACGATAGGTGTTTTGACCGATCGATCCGCTCGGATTATCGATCGAGCAGGGTGTCGTGATATCGGGATCGTGATTCGACTAATTTGACACAGCGTAGAGACAGGCATATATGTCAGTAAGAATGAAAGAGTGGCGAAAGCGTATGGTCGCCAATGAGGAGGATCCAGATACTGGCGAACTCGAAACCCGGATCGAACGGCTTGAGGAAACGGTCGAACAGCTCGAATCGGCGCTCCATGAACGGGACCGCGCGCTCAACCTCCTGATTGCGAAAGCGGACATCGAGACACTCAGTGCGAACTGTCCGGAATGTGGTGAGAGCCCGTTAAAACGGCGATCGGGGATCTCTTGGAGTAAAGCTTACTGTCAGAACTGTGCGACCGAATGGTTGCTTTGAGCTACCTACCGGTGAACGGGTGGGATTCAGCGTGGACTCCCGTTCTGGCCGATTCCTCGGCAGGTGATTCATATTCACTATTCACGTTCATCATCCCGCTGTTCAAGCGCACGCCCAAGGGTGCGCCTCCGTCGCCCCCAGTTTGGTT
>JBDGPX010000128.1:0-22174 GCA_042219475.1 Halobacteriales archaeon | reverse complement strand
AGTCACCTGCCCCGCGGTGAACGACGGGACTTGTCGGTGGCCCCCCGCTCGAAGCACGGTACACATCCCAGTGGGACTTCCCGCGCCACCGAACTCCACACCGGATTCCCGTGTCATTCGCCCCCGACTTCGGAATGCGGTGACTGGCACTCGTCCCCGACGAGACGTGCGCCCGCCCGGGACGTATTGGTCCTCACTCAACCGCCACAATCAGCGACAGGAACGGGGTTCGTTCCCATCTCGCGACGACGATCAGCCTAACTTCCGGAAGCCAATAACGATTGGTGTGAATCGACACATCAATCAACTGTACGCGATTCCCCTCCCCCCCGGCCTGCAGGCCCGGATTCCCTCGCTGACTAAAGATGGTGGCCGGTTGGAGAATCAAGCGATCTCATCGAGTGGAACGGCATCCTCGACCCGAGCCGTGATCCAGTGGGTCGTGATCTCGGCTTCGTCGGGCGAGAAGATCGTCACTTCCTGGGGATCCTCGTGATCGTCGAAGAGAACGTCAAGCCCAAACTGGGGGAACGCCTCCAGCGGGATCGACACCTGTGACGTATCGTGGTTGGTGTAAGGCGGAATCTCGCGTGGCGTCATCGGTCTCGTTCGGGTTTGTGAGTGGTTCTGACGTGCTCCCGGGACGCCTGGATCGTTCCGAAGCGACTCGGACAGTGGGGGCATTTCACGACCGGCATCGACATCACGGACAGGCGTCCTGGGCCGAATGGCTACAGTTCGGACAGCCATGGACGGCATCCGCCTCCGCCGGCGCGAACACGCGAAGGTAATCCATCGAGACATGTCGACCGCAGGCATCACATTCAGGCATAGCCCTCACCTCCAGTGGGCTGATCGTCGTCGTCGTTGCCGGTCATAATCAATCGAGCGGTATGTCGGTGCATGCCATGATCACCTATTGTAACCCGAAAACCTGTAGTAATGTAAAGATCAGCGAACCTCCGCTTCACGGACTCACCCGAAGGTAAGCACACGGCACGGGACACACATGGTTACGCTACTGTAACCGGATTACAGACACCACAGGTCAGCTTCAAGCCGTTGCCCATCCGAATCCCGGTGTATATCCGGCTGGTCGTTCCCGATCGGTGAGGCTATTGACGGACGAACCGGCCCCGTTGCTCGCGAATCAGTGCCGTCCGTTGTCTTCGACCGGAAGCAATGATCGGTCACGGTCCTGCGCCGGTTGGCCAATCGCTGGGTACTGTGCCGGTAGAGGCGATCCTCGCCCACTGGTGGATATTTCCAGCATCGATTCTGTTTTCGTTGATCGCCCTCTCCTCGGGTGTGTCAGGGCTTTATTTTTCAGCCCGTTCTTTATGCTCGGTGTCGGGCTGACGCTCTCCCAAGCGATCGGTGCCGGACTGCTGGCGGAGGTTTTCGGAATGGGTAATGGCCTGTTGAATTACGTCCGTCAGCGGGTCGTCGATTATGCAACCGCGAAGTGGTTGTTGCTCGGTGCCGTGCTGGCGGTTGTCATCGGAGCCATCAGTGCACACTACGTCGATCCCACCCTGCTGAAGGCGGTGTTCGGGATCGGACTCATCGGACTAGGTGGGTTTCTCGTCGACTATGATCCACCTGAAGACCAGACGCCGGGGGAATCCGAGGGGACACCGCTCGAACGGATGAACACCGCCCGCGGACAGACGACGATCGAAACCAAGGACGGGGAGAAGTACTGCTATGATGTCTGTTGGCGGGCTCCGGGCGTCGGCTTAGCGGCGATCGGCGGGTTCGTCACCGGCCTCATCAGCGCCGGATTACCCGAGATCACAACGACGCAGCTCATTGTGCGGTGTCGATTACCACCACGGGTGGCCGTCACGACCAGCGTGTTCGTTCTCGGAATCGCGGCGCTGGCCGGCGCCGCGGTCCATGCGCTTGCGGTGACACCGGTCTGGTATGTCATCGTCTGGTCGGTGCCAGGTGTGCTGATCGGCGGGACCGTCGGTACCCGAATCGGGAAATACCGCCCGAGTGACCTGATAGAACGTGTGCTCGGTATCGTATTCGGCTTGGTGGGGATGGTCGTGTTGCTGACGGAATCCATACTGGTCTGAGGCGGGGACGAAATGACCGATGACAGCCACCGGAGACAACTCACGGTGAGTCAGACCGCTATACGCGGATTCTTGAGCGCTGGCATGCTGGTCCATCCCATGACCGACGCTCCATTCACCTCAGCCACCCAGCTCGCCACGGAAATCCGCGCGGGCACACGAAGCCCCGTCGACGTGGTCGAGGCCTGTCTTGATCGGATTGAAGCCCGCAATGATCGGATCAACGCCTTCGTTACCGTCACCGCAGAGGAGGCAAGAGCGGCCGCCGAAGACGCCGAACGAGCCGTCGAAGCGGGCGAGCGTCTCGGGCCGCTGCACGGCGTGCCGGTTGCGGTGAAGGACCTGAACACCGTCGCCGGGGTCCGGACGACATTCGGTTCGCCACTGTTCGAGGACAACATCGCCGAGGAGGACGATCTGTTAGTCCAACGAATGAAGGCGGCCGGTGCCATCGTTATCGGGAAAACCAACACGCCCGAGTTCGGCCACAAGGGAACGACCGACAATCCGGTGTTCGGGCCGACGGGGACGCCGTACGATCCGACGAAGACCGCCGGCGGCTCCTCCGGTGGCTCGGCGGCCGCGGTCGCCGATGGGCTCGTGCCGATCGGGCAGGGATCTGACGGCGGTGGATCCATCCGGATCCCCGCCAGTTGCTGTAACGTTGTCGGCATCAAGCCGTCGTTCGGTCGGGTGCCATCGGGCTCCCGGCCCGATGGCTTTTCGCATACGCCGTTTGGCCAGGCCGGCCCGCTTGCCCGTTCCGTCGAGGATGCGGCGCTTTTGTTGTCGGTGCTCGCGGGACCGGCCCGAGAGGATCCGTTTACCCATCCCGACGATGGGACCGACTATCGGGGCGCCGTCGGCGACCCGACCGGCGATCTCCGCGTGGCCTATAGCCCAGACCTGGGCGTGTTCCCCCTCGAAGATCGGGTGTGTGACCGGATGGACGAGACCGTCGATGATCTGTCGGCGGCCGTCGATACGATCGATCAAGCCGATCCGGCGTTCGAACACGACCGGGAGACGATGCTCGATTCCTGGATGACTGGCTACCGAGTCGGCATGGCCGAACGGGCCAGCCTCCTCGCCGAAGAGGGGAAGGATCCGTTCGATCGCCGTGACGAGTTGACGCCGGAAGTCATCGAAGGGATGGAGGCCGGTGCCGAGTATTCCGCCGTCGAGTACAAACGGGCCGATATCGTGCGCACGGATGTCTTCGATGCCGTTCAGGAACTCTTCGAGGAGTACGATCTACTCGTCAGTTCGACGGTCGCACTCCCGCCCTTTGACACCGATATCCTCGGTCCAGAGGCAGTCGCCGGGGAATCGATCAACCCGATCTATGGCTGGTTTCTGACCTGGCCGTTCAACATGACCGACCATCCGGCGGCATCGGTGCCGGCGGGCCTCGTTGATGGGTTGCCGGTCGGCCTCCAGGTGATCGGCCCGCGGTTCGCCGACGAACGCGTCATCGCCGCCGCATCCGCTCTTGAACGGGTCCGGCCCTGGGACGGGGGGTATCCGCCGGCCTGAGCCGGTTAGCCGTGGGAGGATGTCAGACACCGAGTGCGTCGGCCAGTTCGTAGAACGTCTCGACGACGAGGTCGGGATCGCCGTCGAACGGCTCCCATGGATCGCCCTTGCGATCCATCCAGACACCCTGCATGCCCGCGTGTTGGGCGCCCTGAACGTCGAACCACGCCGCCGTTGCGTGGGCGATCTCGTCGATCGGCGTCCCGGCGCGGGCAGCTGCGTGTTGGTAGAGCTCCCGGTGGGGTTTGAACCATTCCACCTCGTCAGCACTGATTGTATCATCGATTACGTCCGCGATCTCGGCGTGGTCGACCATCGAGGCGAGCATCTCGGGATTGCCGTTCGAGATGACATAGCAATCGTAGCCGCTGTCCTGAAGCCGCCCGAGCCCCTCGCGGACGTCGTCGAAAACGTCGAGTTCGTGATACACTGCGAGGATCTCGTCGCGTTCCTCGGTCGTGACATCGGCCCCATGGACGTCGAGGGCGTACTGGAGGGCGTCCCGGTTCATCTCGTAGAACGGCTTGTAGCCGTCGATGTGATTGGCGACAAAGGTATACTCGAGCGAGCGAGCGCGCCAGAGCCGCGAGACCGGCTCCGGATCGGTGACGCGTTCGGCCAGCGCCGTTTCGGCGGCATCGACATCAACGAGCGTGCTGTACGAATCGACGGTAATGGTAGTGACAGCCTCCGAATCGAATCCCATAGTTGAACCTCATCGCTTAACCTCATGTAACATCGGTTTTCAGCAACATCCATGCCAACCGAGCCGATGTGACATCAACGATCGAGCTGCTGAGACGATCCAAGAGATAGTAGCAATGGACGGTCGATCAGTCCGATGGTTGCGTCGAAGTAACTTAGTTACACTGAGCTCAAATTAGGCTTAATACTTACTCAATCATATCCACTTACTAGAGGTAATCAAACCTCTGATATTCGGAGCGTACAATCATGGCATCACTCATTGGTGGACTCATCGGCGGGTTGGTGGCAACGATCGTTATGACCGTCTTTATGATGACGCTCGGGGACGATTCGCCACCCCCGACGGCGTTGTTCTACGCGAAGTATCTCGGCGACGGCGACCCCGAAGAGTATATGACGCAGGGGGTGGTCATGCATCTGTTCTACGGGGTCGGTGCCGGAGGTGTGTTCGGTTATCTCGGGATGGCAGGGTTGATGGCGGTTACACCGCTGAATCTGACGAACGGGCTCATCAACGGCCTCATCTATGGATTTATCCTCTTCATCGGCGCGGCGGTGTTTTGGATGAAGATGATCCTCGATATCGATGCAAAACCGCCCCAGGTGGCGATGTTCCTACTGTTTCACCTGATCTACGGCGGCGTCCTGGGCGCCTGGATCGGGCTGGGCATCCTGGGATAACGGCGACTGTCGTGACCGTTTTGTGTAGTCGATAATGTAAAGAGCGTGTGCCAAGCGTCAGCGACACCTACATCGAGAACCGCGAACGGGTTCAACCCGACGATACAAACAATTACGAGTCAGCACACGGTGGTAACGTCGTCAAGTGGATGGACGAAGTTGGCGCGATGTCCGCAATGCGTCACGCGGGCCAGACGTGTGTCACCGCCCGCATCGATCGATTGGATTTCGAACGACCGATCCCACAGGGCGACATCTGTGTCATCGAATCATACGCGTATGCGGTGGGTCGGAGCAGTATCCGCGTTCGACTTCGGGCATTTCGAGAGGCGCCACGGAGCGGTGAGCGCGAACAAACGACCGACTCGTTCTTCGTCTTCGTCGCTGTCGACGAGGAGATGCAATCCACGACCGTTCCGGCATTAACCGTCGAGACCGATCGTTGCCGACAACTGCGTGACGCCGCCCTCGACAAAGAACAGAACAGGTGACCGAAATCACAGAAATCGTCTGATGAGAGACGGACACGAGTCACGGGACAGTCAGTTGTTGAGTTTACGATGTCGATCGGTAACGAGGATGTAACGCCGTTTCGATGGACTCACATAATGTATTTTGATTACTAAACAGTATCCCATAACCAGAAGCGATCATGATCAATGAAGGTGAACCCGCGCCAGAATTCGAACTTCCGGGGACGGGTCCGCAAACCGAGAGGGGAGAGATCAGGAAGTATGGACTCTACGATCATCTCGATGGACCTGTCGTACTGACGTTCTACCTGTTTGATTTCAATCCGAAGTGTACCGATCACCTGTGTTCACTCCGTGATCTGGAATGGTTCGATTTCCTGGAGAACACGACGGTTTTTGCGATCTCGACGGATCGGGTGTTCAGCCACCAAGCGTTCGCGGAGGATCACCAACTCGATTTTACCTTACTCTCCGATAGCGATGGTAGCGTCAGCGAAGCCTATGGCGTGCTCTACGACGAATTCAACCATCACAAGCGTGTCGCCAAACGGTCGGTTTTCGTCATCGATGAATCGGGAATCATCCGGTACGCGTGGACAACCACAGATCCGGAGGCAATGCCCGATTGGTCCGCTGTTCACGAAGCCGTCGAACCGTTCGTGACCGTTTCTTGATCGCGGTCGATCGAAGCCGTCGAACGACTATCCAGACGCCGTCGACAAATCGGGGGAGTATGAGTTTCGATCAAAAACAATCGCGATCGACACCGGCCGTCAATTAGTAGCGATGCGCATTACTATCGGTGGGCTGAACAAACCGGTGTGACAGCCGACGATACCGATCCGATGCTTTATCCTAATCGGGATGCTACCACCAATACAGGGGGGGTTTCCCGCCGTCGGTTACTTGCGGGCAGTGCAACCGTCGGAGCCGTCGCAAGCGCTGGTTGTGTCGGGAGCGAGAGCGAAGGCAACGGCGCTGGGCAGCCGACAGTATTCGTCTTCAATACCGGCGATGGGACGGTGAGTCTTATCGATCCCGAAAGTCAGGACCGCATCGAAACCCGATCAATCGGGCTCTCGTCGTCGTTTCCATCGAACCAGTACACGCCGATCCTCACCGACGATACGGAGGATTCACTCTGGCTCAATGTCGGTCGCGGTGTTCGTGGGATCGAAGTCGGATCCCTTTCGGAAACTACGTCGATCGAGACCGGTTCCGGAGCGAACTGGCTGGAACAGACGCCAGATGGAGCCCATGTTGTGGTGAGTGCCCGGGAACCCAGCCATAGCCAATTGCGGATCGATGCGGACACGACATCAGAGACATTCGGGGAGGTAACGGCCGAAATCGATCGAACATCGGAGGAGGGTCGCGGTGACAATGACGGCCCTGGGCCCTGCGATGTGACGATTCACCCGGACGGCCAGTACGCCTATGTACCCGATATCTTCGGCGATACGTTGACCGTTCTCAGGATCGATCCATTCGAGATCGTGGCCCAGATCGATGTCGAACCGGCCGGAAACGGTCCCGCACGCCCGTGGATGGGGACGGCCGCTCCCGACGGTCAAACCCTGCTCGTCGAACACAACGAGGGTGACACGGGAACTGAGAGTATCTGGGATATCAGCGAACCGAGTGCCCCTGAGGAGATCGTTCGGCTGACGGCAGATGCCGGGCTCGGACGCCGACCGCTCACCAGCGAAATCGGACCGGATTCCGACATCGGGTACGTGTTCACACCGGGATCGAATGACGTGACGGTCATCGATCTGGCTGCTGAAACCGTGGTGGACCGGCTTGACCTCGGTGGATCAGCCTTCGTCGGCACGTGGAATCCCTCCCAGACCCACCTCTTCGTTCCCATCCAGACAAACGATGAAGTCGCGGTGATAGACCACGAACGCTTGGAGATCGTCAACCGGATCGATGTCGGCGACAGTCCGTACGGGGCGACGGCGGCACAGGTGCGGCCGCGGGACGATCCGGCGTCAGCCGCGGTGCTCACGTTAGCTCGATTGGGGATCACAACGAACTCTGTCGAGACGACCTACTGTATCGGGAACTGTGCGTGCGGGCATGAACTCTAGTGGATGGTATCGATGGGTAGGACAGGCACTGGACGAAAGGGCTTTTCGCGGTGATCCAATAGGTACCGCCAGACCAGCCCGACCGTCACCGATGGTCGGAACCCCCAACCATGAGTACCGGACACGATGACGGAGCACAGCCGGCTGACATGCGCCGGGTCGAAGTCTATCCCGATAAGGAGGCCGTCATCGAGTTCGATCCCGAGTTGACGTTCGAGTGTGTCGATAGCTGTACGTGGTGCTGTCATCACGGCGTGTTGCTCTACGAGCGTGATCTCTTCGAACTGGCTGCCCGGGAGAATCTCAATGACGCGACGACGACGTTCCGCGGTGAACAGTTCGTCACCCGAGAGGAGAAGGATCGTGAGGACCACGTCGGCGAGGACGGCAACGCCTGTTTCTTCCTCACCGACGACGGGCTGTGTCAGCTCCACGACGAACACGACTGGAAGCCCGCCCGCTGTTCGGTCTTCCCGCTCGCGGTCACCGTCGTCGACGGCGATATCCACGTTGACGTCCGCGAGGAGGCCGAAACCCACTGTGAGGGTCTCAACGTCAGTGAGCGTCGCGTGATCGATAACCTCGAAGCCTTCCTGCCGGAATTACTCTGGGAGCTCGAGGATCCGACGACGAAGGTCGAACTCTAGGCGGGACGCCGATTCCAGGTTCCGTGACGGCGAGTCAGCCCCCGTCGTCGGCGCATCGTCACTCCTCGTCGATGCTCATCCCTTCGACGATATCGAAGTCCTCGTCGCCGTCGAACCGCGTCGGGTCGAACGCCGGGATTCCCTCACCACCAAGGATTTCCTCGGCGATCGCCTCGCCGGTCGCCGGCGACCGCACGAACCCGTGGCCATGCCAGCCGGTGGCCACGTAGAGCCCGTCGGCCAGTTCACCCAACAGTGGGTCCTCATCCGGGGTCGCCGTACAGAGACCGGCCCACGCCCGCTCGATGTCAGTATCATGGTCGGGAAAGCGGTGGCTGAACCGTTCACCCATCGCCGTGACGAAGGCATCATCACCGTCGCGCTGCCAGTCGTCGGGATCGCTCTCGACGTACTCGGTCCCGTCACCCGCGAGCAGTCCGGTCGGGTGGGGACGGAGGTAGTAGCTCTCGGTCGCGTCATGGAGGATCGGCACCGAGGGGCCAGTACTCGTCAGCGCCTGCACCCGATATGGCTTCATCGGGATCGGGATACCGGCGTTCGCGAGCAGTCGTTTCGTGTGAGCGCCGGCAGCGACCAGTACGGCGTCGTACTCGGTCGTATCCTCGCCGTGGATCCGTGGCGGATCGAGGGCGACCGCGGCCTCGGCGCTTTCCCGGATGGCAGCGCCGGCCTCCCTGGCCTTCCGGGCGACGAGTTCGGCATAGGTGATCGGATCGGTCCACCCGCCATCGCGACCGCGTGTGAGGAGATGGATGTCGTCAGTCCGCACGCCGGGATAGGCATTCTTCAGCACCTCGGGGTCGACGACCGAGACGTCAAAGCCCCGGTCGGCCATCGCCGCCGTCTCCTCGCGGATCGCCTCGGCCCGCTTTCCGGGATCGGTGACAAAGAGGAACCGTTCCTGTTCGTTGAAGACGAAATCGCCCTCGCCGGAGAACGCCCGAAACCGCTCGACGGCCCGACGCCCGATTTCGGCGTTGACGGCCCCCGAGTAGGCCGCCGAGAGATTCCCCGCCGCCCGGTGGGTCGACCCGCCGCCGATCTCCAGGGCTTCATAGAGGGTGACCGACGCTCCCCGTCGGGCGAGGTCGTAGGCGGCGGTCACGCCGACGGCACCGCCGCCGATGATTCCCACCGAGCGGGTCATGGCGCCACCGCCAGCGACACAGCGATCGAACAACATCGCAGCCGGGACCACATCAGCTCAGAAGACACCGAAACCATACCCCACCGACTAGCCGCCGCCGCCTTATATTTAGGCGGCGAGGTAATCCGGCCGCTCTCGTCACTCGACCCGGAGGATCAGCGTTACCGCCGCCCCGTCGGCGGCGGCCGCCACGAGGTCGCGGTCGATATCCGCGGCGGCACCGTCGGCTTCGAGCAGGACTGTCCGATCGTCGATGTAGTCGCTGGTCCGCCCGACGGCGCTTCGATCGCTGGCGAAGGTCAGCTCCGGATCACCCCGCCCGGTGATAACTGTCCGGTGGGAGCCAGCCGAGAGTCGCGCGGTGATCGTCGCATCCGCGTCCCGGCAGGCGGCGACGAAGTCCGGATCGAACTCCGTCGGGGCTCGATCGGCTTCGATACCGAGGATGCAATCGCCGGCCGGGGTGAGAAAGTCGTCGGTCGTCACCTCGAACGTGCTCGCATGCTCGGCCGTGACGTGTTCGTGGCCGCGGGCATGGATCGTCTCGGTCATTGCCATACCCCCGTTATCAGGCGTACCCCCTTCAGTGGTGTCGTCGAATGATCCTAATCAACGGGGGACGGTCGATTTCGACGTCCCGGCGCCGTCGGCAGATCGCGATGCTTGGTAGCGTTTTTCACACACAAATCGAGCGCAAATTTTAACTTAACAGCCAAAGTAGCTCGTGGTACCGTAACCGCGCGAGGCGGTTCGGCAGCACCGCATCAGTTAATCGATGAAGGAAACGTTCTTATCAGGGGTAGTCCTCCGATCGATAAGCCGGTCTGCCGTCGGGAACCGTCGGGCGGGGTCTGGAATCGAGGTTTAACCACGCATGGCAGCGGAAGCAGAACTTAGCGACAAGCACGACATCGAGCCGATTGACGACGGCCAAAACGTATCGGTCACAGACGACGATCTCGAGGAGAACTCGAAAGGCCAGTTGATCAAACTCGCCGGCCAGCTCCGAGATCGACGAAACGAACTGAACCAAAAGGCCTCGAAGCGGGCCTCCCTCCGGGACGAGCTGAACGCGAAGACCCGCGAGAAAGTTGACGAGGCCCAAGAGCATCGCGAGAAACGCGATGAACTCAACGAGCAGGTCCAAGAACACAAACAAAAACGCAACGAGCTCAACGCGAAGGCCAACGAGCTCTTCGACGAACTCGAACAGAAAAAAGAGGAGCTCGAACTCAACGAGGGCAAGAATCTCGATGAGCTCGAAGAGGAAATCGAACAGCTCGAGTTCAAACAACAAACCGAGGTGCTCTCTCCCGAGGAGGAGCGCGAACTCATCGAGAAGATCGAGGAGAAACGCGAGCAGTACCAAGAGCGCAAGGAGAAGCTCGAGGAATCCGAGGAGCTCGACGAACTCCGCGAGGAGGCCGAAGAGGTCCGCCAGCAGGCCTCCGAACACCACGAGAAGGTCACTGAGCTCGCGGATAAGGCCCAGGAACACCACAACCAGATGATCGAGGCCTACCGGGCGGCCGACGAGATCCGCGACGAGGCCGACGAGATGCACGAGCGGTTCGTCAAAGCCCAGGAGCTGGCCGACCGCCACCACGAGGACTTCGTCCGCGTCCAGAAACGCCTCCGCGAGCTCGACAAGAAAGAAGAGCAAGAGCGCCAGTCCGAGCGTGAAAAGGAAAAGGAAGAGGCCAAACAGGAGGCCGAGGAGATCTACCAGAAATTCAAGGACGGCGAGACCCTCGAGACCGAGGACCTCATGAAGCTACAGAAGGCGGGGCTGCTGTAATACCGACGGTGATCTGAGGCGACGTTCTGTCTGTACCACGCCAACGAGCGACCGCCTCGTCGGTACCAGCGGTGACTATTTATCCGATAGCGACGCCGGCTCCTACTATGAGCGATCGATTCAGACAGCTCCTGCGTACGACCGGACTCCTCATCGGACTCGTCGTGACGGCGGCGGTTGGCTGGTTCCTCTTCGTCCGGGTACCCGGTGACCTCGCCGATCTGATTGGCGTCGTGCTCACGGTGCTGCTCGTCGGCGGCGGGGTTCGGATAACGGGACGTCTGCTTGAAACACTCCTGCCGAGCTACGACGTCGCCGAGGTCGCCGTCGAGGGACCGATCACCCGGGATGGCTCCGGCGGCCCGTTGCCCAGCCGTCCGGGCGGGGTGGCCGCCGATGCCATCGTCGAACAGATCGAGCGGGCCGACGAGGACCGCCACGCCGAGGGGTTGCTGGTCCGGCTCAACACCCCCGGTGGCGAGGTCGTTCCCAGCGACGACATCCGCCGGGCCATCGAAGATTTCGAGGGGCCGACGGCGGCCTATGCCACCGATCAGTGTGCCAGCGGCGGCTACTGGATCGCCAGCGGCTGTGATCGGCTGTTCGCTCGGGACGCTAGCCTCGTCGGCAGCATCGGCGTGGTGGGCTCGCGCATCAACGCCCACGAGCTGATCGATCGGATGGGACTGAAGTACGAACAGTTGACCGCCGGTGAATACAAGGACGCCGGCATCCCGCTCAAAGAATTCTCCGAGCGGGAGCGACGGTATCTTCAGGGATTGATCGACGGGTTCTACGAGACGTTCATCGACCGCGTGACCGACGGCCGGGATCTCGATGAGACGGCGGTTCGGGACACCGAGGCCCGCATCTATCTGGGTGAGGACGCCGCGGAGATCGGACTCGTCGATGAACTCGGCGATCAGGACAACGCCTCGGACTACCTGGCCGAGGAGCTCGGCATCGACGCGGCGACCGTCGAGGAATTCGAGCCGAACCGACCGCTCCGGGAACGGTTACAGGGAGGTGTCGCCGGCGTAGCCTACGCGTTCGGGGCCGGGGTCGCCAGCGTGGTCGATGATACCCGCGAGTTCCGATTCGAGCTACGGTGAGCATCGAGAGCCGCTATGCCATCACGCATCCCCATCCCCTTGGTCGCGATCAGGAACAGCCAACGCATGTCCAGTTGATGCCACTGATCGCGTCGATTATCCAACGATTGTCAAGGAGGCGCAACGTCGTGGCGGATACTTTTATTCGGGGACCGGTATTATCCGTCAGCGAACGGAATGACCACACTGGTCGTCTGTGTCGATCGCGGGGACGACATCGGTCGTACGACCGGGATCACGACACCAGTTGTCGGCTGGGACGCGGTCCAATCGCTCGTCACGGAGGTCGGGCTTGCCGATCCTGAGGGATCCGGCGTCAATGCCCTCCTCGAAGCGCTACGGGTGACTCGGGACCTCCAAGACGAAGAGGAGGCGGTCGTCGCGCTAGTCTCGGGAGCGGATGACACCGTCGTTGGCGCCGACCGTGCCGTCGCCCGTCAGATGGACGAGCTGGTCGCCGAATACGATCCCGACTCGGCGATCGTGGTCATCGACAGTGCCGAGGACGAACGGTTAGTGCCAATCATCGAGAGCCGAGTCCCCGTCGACGGTGTCGATCGGGTCGTGGTCAGACAGGCCCATGACATCGAGTCGACGTACTACCTGCTCAAACAGTTCCTCGGCGACGAGGAACTCCGAGAGACGGTGCTAGTTCCGATCGGCGTGACGCTGATCGCGTTCCCGATCATCTCGATGTTCGCGAGCCCGACGGTCGGTGTGGCCGCTATCACGGCCGTCATCGGCGCGTTCCTGCTCTACAAGGGCCTGGGCATCGACGATTACGTCGCCGATCTCCCGACGCAGGCACGGGACGCCTTCTATTCCGGACGGGTTTCGATCGTCACCTACGTCGTGGCCGCCGGCCTGACTCTGGTCGGCGTCTTCGCCGGCGCGCTTGGCGTCTCCAGAACCGGTGTCGACGGGATATTCATGACAGTGATGGCGTTCGTCTATCACAGCATCCCGTGGATGGCGATCGCCGCGTTGGCGGCCAGCACCGGTCGACTGTTCGACGAGGCGATCCGCAGTGAGCGGCTGACCAGCGCATATCTCAACCTCCCGGTCGGCGTTATCGCCACCGGGATCGTCATCCGTGGATTCTCGGCGTATTTCCTCCAACGGGCGGAAACGATTCCACCGATGATGGTCCCCTCGATTCGGGTGGGGGAATTGGCGATCGATGCCTTTGCGCTGAGTCCCGAGGAACGGCTCGCGCTGTTCGTCGTTGGTGGGGTGTTAGTCAGCCTCGTCGGCGTTCGTATTGCCGCGTATTTCCGTGGAATGCAGATCACCGAGGGCGAATATCCCGAGTGACTCCCGGCCATCGGACTTATCGCCGACGCAAGGTACCGACGGATCGCCCACAAGACCCATACCATCACCGATCAGCATTCTACCCACCGCTCGATCAACGCCCTCCCAGCGTGGCCGGGACCATCACTGCTAGCCCATCGAGTGTGTCCGCCCTACCCGTGATCCACCATGCCCAGTACCGACACGATCATCGCCCCGATTGATGCCGTCGAATCGTTGTTGATATCCGTCATCCTCTCGGGTATCCTCTGGAACGTCCTAGAGGGATATCGACTCGTCCCGACCCGGTGGTTGCCCGCCGGGATTCTCGGGACAACGGTCCTGCTCGCCGCCTTCTTCATCACCGAGACAGCGTGGCCGACACCACGGGTCAGGGATCGGTATCGATACTGAGCGCCGAAGAGACGAACGTATACCGTTCGGGCCGTAGCATCGGCTAATGACCGGACAGTGGGTGAGTCTCTTCTCCGGCGGGAAGGACTCGAGTTGGGCGCTCTATCAGGCCCTCGAAGCGGGACACGATATCGCCCGCCTCGTGACCGTACACCCGGAAGAAGACTCCTATATGTATCACGTCCCGGCCACTCGATTGACGGCCCTGGCCGCCGAAAGTATCGGGATTCCACTCGTCGAAGTCGATCCGGGCGAGCTCAACGCCGACGCTGCAACCGATGCCGGAACCCAGGGCGATCGTGAGCTCGAACCGCTCGAAGCTGCCCTTGAATCCCTCGCCGAAGAGCTGGGCGGCATCGCGGGCGTGACCGCCGGCGCGGTGGCGTCGACCTATCAGACCGATCGGATTCAGGCGATGTGTGACCGGCTGGGGGCGGAGCTGTTCGCCCCCCTCTGGCAGGAGGATCCCACGACACTTGCGACCGCGATGTTGGACGCGGGCTTCGAGATCACGATCATTCAGGTAGCGGCCGCCGGCCTCGATGCCGACTGGCTCGGCCGATCCCTTGACACGGAAGCCCTCACGGAGCTACAGTCACTCAACGACCGCTACGGCGTTCATATCCTCGGGGAAGGCGGTGAGTTCGAGACATTAGTGACCGATGGCCCCCACATGCGTCGGCCGATCGAACTAGAGTACGGGATCGAGTGGGACGGCACGCGTGGCCGGCTCACCATCAAGGACGCGTGGCTCGGCGATGGCCGATCATAGCGGATCCGAACACGGCGAAAAGCGGCGGACGGTTAGTCCTCGCCGTTGGCGATCTGGGTGTGGGCACCGATGAGCGCCCCGGCGAGATCCAGGTTTTGAATGTGGGTCTTCTCGTCGATAATCGATTTCCGGAGGTCACAGTCCTCGATGGTTGTCTCCGGGAAGATCACCGACCGATCGAGACTGGAGTCGATGACATCGGCCTCGGACATCACGTGGACGTTCTCCCCGAGCGTGCTGTTTTCGATCGTTGCGGATTCGGCGATCACGGTATCACCGTCGAGATGCCAGGCGATCGCATCGAGATAGCTCTCCGGCGTCCCGATGTCGAACCACGCCCCGTCGAAGGTAAACGCGTAGACGGGGTTCCGATCGTAGAGCCACTGCAGGAACCAGCCGGGCTCGTCGGGGTTGTTCCCCTCGTCGAGATAGCGCTCAAACAGCGGGAGGGTCTCGGCGGTAAAGCCATAACAGGCGATCGAGACAAGCGTACTCTTTGGGTTCTCGGGTTTCTCCTGGAAGTCGACGACCCGATCACCTGTGAGATCGACCAGCCCGTACTCCTTTGCGCGCTCGACGCTCTCGACATCGTAGGCCGCAAGCGTCGTGGCGCCCTTTTCCTCGAAGAAATCGAGGAAATCACTGACATCGAAGCTAATGAGGTTATCCCCGGCGATCACGAGGGTATCCTTCTCGATCCCCTCCCGGTCGATGAGTTGGGCGAGCGCCCCGATCACGCCGAATTTCTCGTCTTCCTCGGTCGTTTCCTCGACCGAGAGCTTCGGTTTCTCATGGTCGCTCGCCTCAAGGTGGTCTTCGAAATCATCGGCAAACCGCTCGTTGGTACTGACGTATACGTCCTCGATCCGATCGTCGGCTTCGAGTTCGGCGAAGATCCGATCGATCACCGTGGTTTCACCGATCGGGAGGAACATCTTGGGCCGGTTTTTCGTGATCGGCCACAATCGTGTCGCATAGCCCCCGGCGAGGACGACCGCCTTCATACCCCGATCCTTCCGCGAGCGAGGGTAAGTCCTTTTTCATCTCATAGTCGGGAAATCACAGGAGATCAGGGACGATCGGCCGGCGAGCCTAAATTCCTCACGGCGATATAGGTACATATGGATCGCCGGGAGCGGTCGGAGACAACGCGCCAACGGATCAGACGGTTGTTGGAGGCGGAGCCACGCAACGCAAAGGACCTGGCCGTCGAACTCGAAACCGAACCCGTGACGGTCCTCGACCACATCGAACACGTCGCCAGATCACTCGAAAGCGCCGACAGTGAGTTGCTGGTCGCGCCGCCGACCTGCCGGGAGTGTGGATTCGACGGGTTCGACGATCCGGTGAACCACCCGTCGCGCTGTCCGGAATGTCGCAACGAACGGATCGAACCGCCGACGTTTACGATCCAGTGACGGTGGCGGAATCCCAGACCGCCGATAGTCGTCGGAACGGTCCCAGCATACCGATCGACGATGCTCGACCCTACCCGTCGGTGTCGTAATGACGGTCCTCGACGAGTTGATCGAAGACACGAGTGAGTAGCGTGGTGACCGGACCACGGTCCACATCGATCCCGTCCACGGTCCCGATCGGTCGTAGTCCCCATCGTTCGTTGATCAGAAATGCCTCGGCGGCGGTCTCGAAGTCCCCCGGGTATATCGGTCGGGACCGGACCGGAATGCCCTCGGATTCGGCGAGTTCGGTGATCACGGAGTGGGTAACACGGCGGGATCGCCCGGATGCAGGCGGGGTATACAGCGCGGAATCACCGACGAGGGCGGGAGTACTCCGAGAACCGTCGGCGATCGCTCCATCGATATCCCGGAGGAGCACCTCGTCGATGTCGGCACTAGGACGATCCCGCCAAGCGAGTGCTCGATCGAGCTGGTTGTGGGTCCGGCCGGCCGACGGAACCGCGCCGACCGGGATGAGCTCCCGATCGGTGACGTGGACGGTTGCGGGGCCGTCGTATCCCGTCGTCTCCGTCAGACCGCCACGGTGGAGCGGCGTCATCGTGATGATCACCGTCGGATCGTCACCGGTCGCGAACCCGATCGTGCCCGCCGTCCCGGCGGTGATCGAACAGTGAACGAGTCCCTCGGTGGTCCCGTTCGCTTCACGGAGAGCCTCGACACGGTCACGAAGCACCGTGGGTGTGAGGTCATGGTCGATCCGAAGATGCTCGGCCAGATCAAACAGGCGCTGACAGTGGGCCGCCCACTCGAACAGCTCGCCGCCATAGACACGGATGGGTTCAGTGGCGGCGTCACCGTGCCGAACACCGGCGTCGTCTACCGCGATCGATGCCTCTCCAGCGGGGAGTAAATGGTCATCGACGTGGACGAACCGTTCGGCAGTCATCTACGGAGACGGTACGAACAGCTCCGCAAGTAATCGATACGAACGGGCATCGATCCGTGAGGGATGGTCGTTA
Organism: Halobacteriales archaeon; assembly: GCA_042219475.1. Taxonomy (GTDB): domain Archaea; phylum Halobacteriota; class Halobacteria; order Halobacteriales; family Hikarchaeaceae; genus Chewarchaeum. Next base: position 4,955 of record JBDGPX010000128.1, on the reverse strand, counting down.
CCGAGCGTTCGCCCGTTCGATCCACTTCTCGAGCCGGGCTTCCGAGAGATCCGTCTCGGCAGCCAGATCCGCCGGATCGGCGTCGGCCAGTTGCTCGACGGTGTCGATCCCGACCGCCCCAAGCCGTTCGGCGTAGGTCGGACCGATGCCCTTGATCCGTTCGACCGATTCGCCTTCGGCCGCTGATTCCGTTTCTGCTTCTGATTCTGGTTCTGGCTCTGGCTCTGGCTCTGGTTCTGGTTCCGATACCGATTCCGTCGTCGACACGGCGGACGAACCCGGCTCCTGATCGATCTCCTTGACGGCCCGTTCGCTCGTGGCATCCGGAGCGGACGGTTCCCGTTCGACGGTGACCTGTGTCTCACCCGCCGCGTCGCGGTGATCAGTCTGCCCCAAGCCAAACACCGATTTGAGTTTCGAGAGAAGTCCCATCGTTCGGGACTTCGGTATAATCGGACTTAAAGTCGTTCCCGGAGCGCCTGGTTCATCGCTTCGACCGGGGCCGAGCGATCGGTCCATCGTTCGAACGCCTCGACGCCTTGGAACAGCAACATCCAGGCGCCATCGATCGTCGTCGCGCCGACGGCCCGTGCGTCCCGCAGAAGACGGGTATCAAGCGGCCGATAAACCGCATCTAAAACGGCCAGATCCCCATGGAGACTCTCAGCCGGGACCGGCGATCGATCCTCCTCCATGCCGACACTCGTGGCATTGACGAGGACATCGCTTTCGGGAACCAGATCCGGGAGCCGATCGAGCCCAGCGGCGGTCGCATCCTCAACGGCATCGGCTAACTTCTCGGCCCGCTCGACGGTTCGGTTGACGATCGTCACCTCGGCACCGGCATCGGCAAGGGCAAACGCGACGGCCCGACCGGCGCCCCCAGCGCCAACGACAGTCGCATCGGTGCCGGCAAGCGAGACATCGTGGTGAGCGAACGCCTGACGGACACCGGGTGCATCGGTGTTGTACCCGGTCGGGGATGAGGTGGTAAAATCGATCGTGTTGACTGCCCCGATCCGTTCGGCCATGGGATCGGCGGTCACGTGTTCGAACACCGCCTCCTTGAACGGGATCGTTACGTTCAGTCCGGTGATGCCGAGCGCGTCGGCGCCAGCGATGGCGGTCTCGATGTCGGCCTCAGCAGGTTCAAAGGTGACATATCGGGCATCCATACCCAGCGTCTCGTAGGCAGCCTCGTGCATCGGCGGCGATAGCGAATGTCCGACGGGATTGCCGATCAACCCGAAGACGTGCATGGGGTTGTTCCAACGGGCACCGCGAAAAGCCTTACCGGTCGGATGGGATAAAATCAGTGGCCGGCGACGTGTTGGATCTGTCCGGTCAGAACGAAATACAGCAACACGACGACGAAAACCGCATAAAAGAGCCCCCCGATGAGAAACGGGATCGGACTCATGTTCCCCTCGCCGGCGGATCGCGCCCGGAAATAAAGGATGCCGCCGCTGATGATCGCCAGGATCGCCGAGAGGCCGTTCAGAAAGCCCGTCGTGTTCTCGGGGCTCAACGAGAGGTTCCAGGAGGTAAAGAGGATACCAAGCGTGACCGGGAGCGTGCCCTGAAAGGCCATTGCACCGGTGATGTTCCCGATCGCAAGCGTGTCCTTATCGCGGGAGATCCACAACACCGAGTTGAATTTCTCCGGCAGCTCGGTCGCCAACGGTGCCAACAGCAGTGCCAACACCGCATCCGGGATACCGAGTATATTCGCCGCCCAGCGAACCTCTTCGACGAAGAGGTGAGCTCCGCCGATGATGATCGAGAGAGCGATCAGCGTCTGAAAGCCGACCAATAAGGCGGGGGGGTCCTCGGCATGGGAGGAGTTCCCCCCAGAGAGGGAGTCGGCGATACGACCGACGTGCAGTTCGTCGAGTTCATCGTCCCCGATCAGTTCACCGCTCTTGAGCGAGCGGTAGAGATAGATGAGATACAGCGCGACGAGAAAAAGGCCGATCAGCGTCGCGATCAGTTGTGATCGGACCAGCGCCGCGACAAACGCCAGCGTATAGCCAACCAAAAAGAAGCCGAGATCGCGACGCGTCGATTTTTCGTTGAAATGGAACTCGGCACCATACATCCGCCGGTTACGGAAATAGAGCACACTAACGGCGATGAGAAACATCGCGATCGTCGCCAGCATGAACGGCGCACCCAGGATCGCCCCCACGCCGACCTCGTTAGCGGCCGCTTCGTCGGTGACGCCGAACACGGCTCCCAGGATGGCAATGACTGGGATCATCGTCTCCGGAAGGGCCGTCCCGACGGCTGCAAGGATACTCCCGGTTGCGCTTTCGCTCACTCCTAGACGGCGGCCGAGCCACTCGATACTGTTCGTGAAGACCTCCGCACCCCCGAGCAACAACAGAAACGATCCTATCAACAAAAGGGAGTTCCCGACAGCATCGGGGAGAAAAGGCAATGAAATGAGCGGCAGCATTTGTCAGTCGTTCTTGAACCAGATAATTAAGCTATTTCATCCGTCTCCGTCTCTAAATGTGGGGGCCACAGGTGACCGCCTCCGTGTGGCAAACGGCGCGGTTTCCCGCCCCCCAGCGGTGGGAGATTTGCTGGTGTGCAGCCCGGTCGGCATGACTGGCCTCCTGGCGGGGCCACACCGCCGTTACTCCTCTCCCAAGTGTGGGATTCGGAGGCACCTTGCTGCGGAAATCCAGCGGCCCGAAGGGGATCCCTTCGGATGTCGATCCCTGCATCCGATAGTATCCGTTTCGGTGGGCTGTGAAACCGCCTCGGTGTAGGTCATCCGACGGCTTCTGCGGCGATAGGTTCCCGGGTTGGAGCAGCCGTCTTGGTGATCCTCCGGAGTATACGCGATTCATCCCCGGCATAATGCCGGGATTCTCTCGATGTATAAACATAGGTTCGGGTCGCCCCGTACCGACCCCAGTATCGATGCGTTTTAGCGAGTGGATCGTAACCCCTTCGGACGTGATCGGCATCGTCGTGAGTCGGGCGGACGAGGCATCAATCCATATCGGCGAACACCTCCGGAACAGTACAGACTGGGAGAAAGCAGTCGATCCCGATTATCCGGATGCAGCCGGCGGCGAGGCTGTGTATCGTACTGATGGCATCGAGCTCCGTGAATTCGACGACCTCCATATCGAACTGGAGGGCGCTTCCGATCCGTTCAGTTCCCCCGAGTTGCTGGTCTTTGCCTCACGTCACTCCGGGGAAACCGGTCCGCTGCTTTCGGCACATTTCACGGGCAACTTCGGGCCAGGTGAGTTCGGCGGCGAAGCCGGTGCCTTCGCAATGGCGGCGCCAGCCGCACAGAAACACGCCCTCTCGATATTCGAGGACGTGGCACCGGCGGAGTATGAGGTCGCGATGGAGTGTACGCACCACGGCCCGACGGACGTGGACGTCCCATCGTTGTTCGTCGAGATCGGAAGCGATACCGAACAGTGGCGTGACGACGCGGCCGCGGCCGCCGCTGCCGAGGCGATCCTCTCGTTGCGGGATATCGATCCGACGAGCGATCGAACCGTCGTCGGATTCGGTGGCGGTCACTACGCGCCGCGGTTTCGACGGATCATTCGCGAAACCGACTGGGCGGTCGGGCACATCGGGGCTGACTGGTCGCTCGAGGCCATGGACGGTCTCGATCAAGCGATCCTACAGCGAGCGTTCGAACGGAGCGGAGCGACCCGGGCACTAATCGACGGGGAAAGGCCGGAGCTCGCCGAGACCATCGAGTCCCTCGGCTACCGGCGGATCAGCGAAACGTGGCTCCGCGAGACCGATGGAATCCCGCTTGAAACCGTCGACAACGTCGAAGCCCATCTCACGACGGTCGATGCCGGAACCCGGTTCGGGGAGCACGCGCGAGCGTCCGACGAAGACGAATGGGACGTGATCGAACTCGATTCGGCGCTAGTTGATACCGTCAACGGGATCGATATCGATCGAGCCGTCGAAACAGCAGCGACCAACACCGTTGCGTACATGACCGAGGAGAACGGCAACCGTCTCGCCGATCGGATCATCGTCCCCGACGACGAAAGCTACACGGCACTCATCGACGCCTTCACCGAATTACTGGCCCAAAAGTACGATCGCGTCGAGCGTACGACCGACGAACTCCGCTGTCATGAACGGGCGTTTGATCCGAACCGAGCCCGTGAATTGGGAGTCGATCCCGGACCGGCGTTCGGCCGGCTGGCCGACGGGGAGTCAGTCGAAACGAATGGGAAGACGGTGACGCCCGAGCAGGTCCACGAGAAGCGGATCCACAGCTATCGGATCTGAGCCCCGCACAGGTCAACCGTCTGACAGTCGTCAGACGGAAGGGGGAAGTATAATGTGACCGCGTTGGTAACGGACCGCCAAGATGGACTCCATCGTGGAAGATGCGATCGACGAGGCCGAAGGCGACGAGGCCGAACAGGCCCAACCCGAGGGGGGTGATCAGGATGTCGGCGCAGACCCGAACGCGGCGCCACCGGACGTCTCTTCATCGGGGAACATGACCGACGAGGAGCTCAAAGACGTCCTCCAAGAGCTCGAGACGAACATCACCGTCGTCGGATGTGGCGGTGCCGGCGGCAACACGATCAACCGGATGTTCGAGGAGGGTATCCACGGGGCGAAACTCGTCGCAGCGAACACGGACGTCCAACATCTCGTCGAGGTCGAGGCCGACGCCAAGATCCTGATGGGCGAACAGAAAACCCAAGGTCGGGGAGCCGGCTCGCTGCCACAGGTCGGCGAGGAGGCGGCCCTCGAAAGCCAAGAGGAGATCTACGACGCGATCCAGGGCTCGGATATGGTGTTCGTCACCGCCGGTCTCGGTGGCGGCACCGGGACGGGTGCGGCCCCGGTCGTCGCGCAGGCCGCACAGGAGGCCGGCGCGCTGACCATCTCCATCGTGACGATTCCGTTCACGGCGGAGGGCGAGCGCCGCCGCGCCAATG
>JBDGPX010000088.1:0-23037 GCA_042219475.1 Halobacteriales archaeon | reverse complement strand
CGAGCTCGTTGAGCCCCCAGGCGTAGGCGACGAGGTTCATGCTCTCGGTGGTGTTCTTCGTGAACACCATCTCCGTGCGCCCGCCGCTGGCGCCGATGAACTCCGCCAGCCGGTCGTGGGCCTCCTCGTAGGCCACCGAGGCCTCCTGGCTCAGCTGGTGGATACCTCGGTGGACGTTGGCGTTGCGGGTGTGGTAATAGTCGACGATGGCATCGACGACCGGTTCAGCAGTCTGTGTCGTCGCCGCGTTATCGAGATAGACCAACGGGGTCCCGTCGGCGACCTCTCGACCGAGGATCGGGAAATCCTCCCGCAGGCGGTCGACATCAAGCGGTTCAGTGTCCTGAATACCCATTACAACTCGTTTGGATCCCGAGGAGTAACACTTCTTCGGTCGGCCAAAACTAGCGGATCGGTGCAGTCGTCGTGGTAGTGTCAAAGTCGCCGTGGTAGTGTCAGAAAACGAGAAAAATTCCTTACAGCGGCGGTAAGGCCGAGGCCATCCCGCTAACCGTCGAGGAGCGTCAGAGCCGGACCAGTTGGGCGTGGCGGGTCGTGTCGATCTCGAGGACGTTGGTCGCCTGGATGATCCCGGCATCGATCGCGATCGACACAGCCCTCGTGCCGACGATGTTGGCCACCTGGGCCCGGGCAAGGCTGTCGATGACGGTCGCGGAATCGGCGACCTCACCGCCGTAGAATTCCTCGGTGACGGTGATCGATACCTCACCGTCCTCGAAAGTTTCTCCGAGGATGTCACGATCACAGGCGGTGACGAGCAGTCCCTGCTGGGTCTGTCGCTCCTGGACCAACACGGCAGGCTCGTCTTCGGCTGTGTCTGTCGTCACGGTATCACATTATGACGGATTACTGATCGATGAGTTCCTGCTCGGCGCGCTCGCGGAGTTCCTCGGCTTCCTCGGTGACCGCCTCAGCACGGTCGTACTCCCCGAGTGCCTCAAGCGCCCGGGCCTTCTCATCGAGCACCTCGGCGTTGCGGTAGCCGAGCCGTTCGGCGTTCTCGATGCTTTCGAGGGCTTGTTCGGCGAGCCCCCGTTCCATGAGGAAAAAGCCCCGATTGAACCACGCCTCGGCGAAGCGCTCGTCGATCTCGATGGCCCGTTCGGCGTGTTCGAGGGCTTCCCCATCCTTGCCGAACTCCCAGAGGGCGTAGGCGAGGTTGTTCTCGGCGGTCGCGGCGTGTTCGGAGTCGTCGTCGATGTGGATCGCTTCCCGGTAGGCGCCGATCGCCGGATCCCACTCCTCAAGCTCGGCATGGGCGGCGCCTTTGTTCGTCCAGGCTTCCTGTTCGGTGCGATCGTCCTCGGCGAACCGGGCCGCCCGTTCGAACGTCTCGGTGGCCTGTTCGAACCGGTTGATCTGCATATACGAGAGCCCGACCTCGATCAATGCCTCGGCGTCGACCTCCTCACGTGGCAGGGCTGCTTCGTCGAGTTGATCCGGCAGGACATGCGAATCCGCCGGATCGATCTTATCGGGGTCGAGATCGACCGTGAGCTCCGTCGGATCGAAGTCGAATCCCTCGTATGGATCCTCGAAGCGTTCACCCTCGGAGAACTGATGATCCCGACGGTCCTCACGCTCTCGGTCAGTCATGCTCCGAAATTGGCGACGGCGGGAGTTAAGGCCTGCGACCCCGATCGATCGATCATGCGCGCGTTCGTGAGCGTCGATCTCCCGTCGTCGTTCGCCGATCCGATCGCCGCGATCCAGGCTGAGCTCGACGACGCCGCCGGACTGAATTTCATCGATCCCGAACAGGCCCATCTTACGCTTAAGTTCCTGGGTGATATCGACGAGGACCGACTGCCCGAGATCGAGTCGGCCCTCGAGGCGGCCGTCGACGAGACGGGTGTCGATCCGTTCGAGGCCACCGTCGGCGGCGTCGGTGCCTTCCCGAGCGAGGACTACATCCGGGTCGTCTGGCTCGGCTTCACCGATGGCGGCGCTGAACTGACCCGGCTCCACGAGGCGATCGAGGAACGGATGGTCGACCTCGGCTTTGATGCCGAAGCTCACGAGTTTACCCCACACGTCACCCTCGCCCGGATGGAACACGCCGGGGGCAAAGAACGCGTCCAGGAGTTTCTCAGGGAACGGTCGCCGGACGTCGGTTCGTTCACGGTCAAGGAGGTTCGACTCAAAGAGAGCACGCTCAAACGCGACGGACCAGTCTACTCGACGGTGACGGCGATCGATCTTTAGCCGCCGATCGAACGCCAGCGGAGGTAGAGAACAATACCGTCACAGCGACAGTAAGCCGGGGGTTTACAGGGGATCATCAGTCATCACTGAAAGGACAATATTTTAACGCGGCAGGCGGTAGAGAGCGCTACTATGGGGAAGAAATCGAAGGCCAAGAAGAAACGGCTGGCAAAGCTCGAACGACAGAACAGCCGCGTGCCGGCCTGGGTCATGCTCAAGACCGACCGCGACATCCAGCGAAACCCGAAGCGCCGCCACTGGCGTCGTAGCGACACCGACGAGTAAGCCAGACCATGAGCGCTAGCGACTTCGAAGAACGGGTCATTACCGTCCCGCTTCGCGACACCAAACAGGAAGCCAAACACCGCCGTGCCGATAAGGCGATGACGATCATCCGCGAGCACCTCGCCAAGCACTTCTCCGTCGACGAGGACGAGGTGCGGCTCGATCCGACGATCAACGAGGCCGTCTGGGCGGACGGTCGGGCCAATCCGCCGAGCAAGCTCCGTATCCGGGCCGCTCGGTTCGAGGAAGAGGGCGATCGGATCGTCGAAGCCGAACACGCGGAGTAGACGGCGGAAGAGCGTGCTCAGAACGACCGTTTTCGGTTCCCCGTATATCGGCGTTTTCGCGGAGGCGACCGACCGGTATGCCCTGCTCCGGCCGGACGTCGAGGAGGGGTTCGCCACGACAGTGAGCGAGGAACTCGACGTCCCCTTGATCCAGACGACCATCGGCGGATCGGCGACCGTCGGTGCGCTCGTCTGTGGGAACAACAGCGGCCTGCTGACGAGCAGCCGACTGACCGACGCCGAACGCGACCGGATCACCGAAGCGGTCGATGTCCGAGTCGAGACGCTCCCCGGTCGGATCAACGCCGCTGGCAACGTCATCGTCTGTAACGACACCGGCGCGTACGTCCATCCCGAACTCTCCGAGGAGGCACTCACGGTCGTCGAGGAGACGCTTGATGTCGATGCCGTCCGTGGGGATATCGCGGAGGTCACCACCGTCGGGACAGCCGCAGTCGCGACGAACGCGGGCGTGCTCTGTCATCCGAAAACGACCGATGGCGAACTCGACGCGATCGAAGAGGTCCTTGGGGTACGCGCCGATATCGGGACGATCAACTACGGCGGTCCACTGATCGGCGCCGGCTTGGTCGCGAACGCCTTCGGCTATATCGCCGGCCAAGAGACGACCGGTCCCGAGTTGGGTCGCATCGAGGACGCCCTCGGCTTTATCGACTGACGAGCGGGTGTTTTCCATATTCGCAGATCGCCGCCGCTATCAGATCGATCAGTAGTGCTGGGAGCACAACTGGAGTATTCGGGCGGCGGCGATCGCCGTGCGCGCCGAGAGAGAAGATTCTTCCCTCCAGATGGCAAAGCGGGGATACCAATGAGTCAGATCACCATCCGGGGCTCGTTCTCCAGCGGACGAGACACTCGTGACTTCGAGAAGACGGTCGAGGCCGTCAACGAAGACGTGGCCGTCGAGCACGTCTACGCCGAATTGGGCAGCGAACACGGGCTCAAACGCACGCAGATCGAGATCAAGGAGGTCAACGCATGAGTCGCGCCGGTGGTGACAGTCGACAGCAACTCCAGCAGTTGTCCGAACAGCTCCAGGAGCTCCAGGAGCAAATCGAGGCCCTCGAAGCCGAAGTGACGGAACTCCAAGCGGAAAAGACAGAGATCGATGAGGCCATCGAGGCGGCCTCGACCCTCGAAACGGGGTCGATCGTCCAGGTGCCGATCGGCGGCGACGCTTACGTCCGAGCCGAAGTCCAGGATATCGACGAGATCATCGTCGGGCTCGGGGGCGGTTATGCCACCGAACAACCCGAGGAGAAGGCGGTCGATCTGCTGGAGCAGAAAAAAGAGTCGATCGACGAGCGTATCGAGGACCTCAACAGCGAGATCGCCGAGCTCGAATCCGAGAGCGAACAGCTCGAACAGCGGGCCCAGCAGGTCCAACAGCAGGCGCTCCAGCAACAGGCCCAACAACAGCAGGGCCTCGGCGGTTCGGGACCGACGGACGAGCAAGAAGACGAGTGACCCACCGCGTCGAACGGAAGGACCAGTCGACGGGCATGGAGTAACCGATGTTCGATAAGCTGCGAGATTCGCTGAACCGATTCCAGAGCGAGGTCGAAGAATCGGCCGAGGAAGCCCCGACCGAGGAGGACGACTCGGCAGAACCATCCAAAGAATCGAAATCCGCTGAGGGCACGGCAACTCCCGGTCAGGAATCACCGGTCGAGGGCGATTCCGAGACCGAAGAGGACGATCAGCAGCCCGGCTTTCGTCAGCGGGCGGCATCGTTCGCCCGGGGTGAACTCATCATCGACGAGGACGATCTGGAGGACCCACTCTGGGAACTCGAGATGGCGCTGCTCGAAAACGACGTCGAGATGGGCGTCGCCGAGGAGCTCCTCGATCGGATCAAAGCGGAACTCGTCGGTGAATCCCGAAAGATCACCACGAGCACGACCGCGGTCGTCGAGGACGCCCTCCGGGAGGCACTGTTGTCGGTCATCAGCGTCGGCCAGTTCGATTTCGACGAACGGATCGCCGAGATCGATAAGCCGGTCGTGATCATCTTCACCGGCGTCAACGGCGTCGGGAAGACGACTTCGATCGCGAAGGTGGCCCGATACCTCGAACAACAAGGGTACTCCTCGGTGTTGGCAAACGGGGACACGTATCGGGCAGGAGCGAACGAACAGATCGAAGAACACGCCGACCGGCTCGATAAACGACTGATCAGCCACGAACAGGGTGGGGATCCGGCGGCGGTGATCTACGACGGCGTCGAGTACGCCGAAGCCAACGACATCGACGTGGTCCTGGGGGATACGGCCGGCCGGTTACACACCTCCGATGACCTGATGAGCCAACTCGAGAAGATCGGCCGGGTCGTCGGACCGGATCTGACGATCTTCGTCGATGAGGCGGTCGCCGGACAGGACGCCGTCGAACGGGCCCGGACGTTCAACGACGCCGTCGAGATCGACGGGGCCATCCTCACAAAGGCCGATGCCGACACCTCCGGGGGGGCGGCCATCTCGATCGCCCACGTCACGGGGAAGCCCATCCTCTTTTTGGGCACCGGACAAGGCTACGACGACCTCGAACGGTTCGATCCCGAGGCGCTGGTCGATCGCCTGCTCGGAAACGAGTGAGCGAACGGCCAGCAACCCCGTCGCAGGTCCGAACGGGGCTCGCAAAACCGATAGGGATTGGGAGCGAACCACCGGTTGCGATGCCCGAACAGATCCATACCGACGACGCGTTCGACAGCACCTCACCGTACTCACAGGCGATTAAACACGGCGACACCGTCTACGTTGCCGGTCAGGTTCCCCTCGACCCTGATACCGGCGAACTCGTCGGTGAGGACGTCCAAGAACAAACCGAACAGGTCTTCGAGAACATGACGGCGATCCTTGATGCCGCCGGAACTTCCCTCGATAACGTCGTGAAGGCGACGGTGTTCCTTACTGATATCGACGACTTCGACGCGTTCAACGAAGTGTACGCCGAACATATGCCGGAGCCGCGTCCGGCTCGGAGCGCCGTCGAAGTCGCCGATCTCGCTGGCGATTTCGTCGTCGAAGTTGAGGTCATCGCGGCCGTTTAGGGGAGCCCAGCAACCCTGAGCAAACGCGATATCGACGATCCTCGACGCGATTTCTTTCGGAGAGGGACAACAAAGAGAGGGACAACAAACGGCGAGCGACGACTGAGGGCGCCCCTGCATGACCGTACCAGCCTCGGCGTAGACGAGACGTATCGCCGGGGACTCTTCGACTACCCGGCGGTTGATCGCTCGATCCGGTCACGATCTACAGCTACGTCCGTCTGGCGGTGACATCCGGTGATCCGGCACCGGTCGTCATTGCCCGCCGTCGAGAAGCGGCATACTCGATAGATCCCATGAGGTGTGATGACAACCCATACCAGCAGAAAGTGCCCGGACTTATCATTCTCACTCCAGAACCGGACGGTATGTCGCTGTACGAGCAGGTCGCTGATCTCACAGTACACATCGAGGAGTACTCGCTCGAGATCAGGAAGGCAGAGACGGGCGGTGGAACGCGCAAAACGACCGTCATCGCCGTCCATGGGAACGGTGAGACCGGCCGTGGCGAGGATGTGACCTACACGACCGAGGCCCACGACGCCCTTCTGGAGGCCGGGAGCCCCGTGACGGCGACCGGTGAGTTCAGATTCGATGCGATCACCGACCGGATCGCCGAAACGGAGCTGTTTCCCACCTACGATCTCGGCCGCGAGGAGTTCCAACACTACCGCCGCTGGGCATACGAGAGCACCGTCTTAGACCTCGCCCTCCGCCAACACGGTCAATCCTTCCCGGCCTTGTTCGATCGAACTTACGACCCGTTACGCTTCGTCAACAGCACGCGATTCGACGAGGAGCCGTCGATGGAGCCGATCGAACGCTGGCTCGACATCGATCCGGCGATGGAATTCAAACTCGACGCCAGCCCCGACTGGAACCGGTCGTTCGTGACATCGCTGGCGGCGACCGACTGTGTCCGGATCGTCGACCTCAAGGGTCAGTATGAGGGAACGTCCGTCGATCAGCCGGCCGACCGGGATCTCTATCGACTCATCGCCCAGGAACTACCCAATGCACTGATCGAAGATCCGAAATTCACGGCCGCAACCGAGCCGATCCTCGACAACGTCATCGAGCGGGTAACATGGGACGCACCGATCGAACACGTTGAGGACATCAAGAATCTGCCGACGCTCCCACGGGCGATCAACATCAAGCCCTCACGGTTCGGCTCGGTCGAGGAAGTTCTCAACGCGATCGAGTTCTGTCTCGAACACGACATCCAGCCGTACAGCGGCGGGCAGACCGAACTCGACATAGGGCGTGAGCAGATCCAAGCGTTGGCATCGACGTTCTATCCCGAGGGCCCCAACGACGCCGCGCCATCCGTGTATAATGATCCCGATCCACCGGCGGACATCCCCACGAGCCCGCTCGATCCGCCAGTCGACGTCATCGGGTTCCGATTCCCTCAGGATTGAGCGGAACCGACGCCGACAGGGCACCACCGTCAAATAAAGCCTTTAACGCCGTCCTTCCCTATCAGCCATCAATGGTACTCGACGACCTGGGCAGCTCCCTGCGAGATACACTCTCGAAGCTCCGGGGGAAATCCCGTATCTCCGAGGAGGATGTCGACGAGATCGTCAAGGAGATCCAACGATCATTGCTGTCGGCCGACGTCGAGGTCGACCTCGTGATGTCACTCTCGGACAGCATCCGGGAGCGGGCTCTCGAGGAAGAACCCCCAGCCGGGACGACCGCTCGGGATCACGTCCTGCGGATCGTCTACGAGGAGCTCGTCGAGCTGGTCGGTGAAAGCACGGACCTGCCGCTCGAACCACAGACGCTGCTGTTGGTCGGCCTCCAGGGATCCGGTAAAACCACCACGGCCGCAAAGATGGCGTGGTGGTTCTCCACGAAGGGACTGCGGCCAGCGGTGATTCAGACGGATACCTTCCGGCCGGGCGCCTACGAACAGGCCGAGCAGATGGCCGAACGAGCAGAGGTCGACTTCTACGGCGATCCGGATGCTGATGATCCGGTTCAGATCGCCAAGGACGGCCTCGAAGCGACCGACGAGGCGGACGTCCGCATCGTTGATACTGCCGGCCGGCACGCCCTTGAAGAGGAACTGATCGATGAGATCGAGGCGATCGAACAGGCAGTCGATCCCGACCGGAGCCTGCTGGTGCTCGACGCCGCGATCGGCCAGGGTGCCAAAGAGCAAGCCAGCCGGTTCGAGGAGGCTGTCGGGATCGACGGCGTCGCGATCACCAAACTCGACGGCACCGCGAAGGGTGGGGGCGCACTCACGGCGGTCAACGAGACCGATTCCTCGATCGCCTTCCTCGGAACCGGCGAGACCGTCCAAGACATCGAGCGGTTCGAACCCAACGGCTTCATCTCCCGACTGTTGGGCATGGGCGATCTTCAGCAGCTCGCCGAACGGGTCGAGCGGGCGATGCAGGAAACCGGCGACGAGGAGGAAGACTGGGATCCCCAAGACATGCTGCAGGGTGAATTCACCCTGAAGGACATGCGAAAGCAGATGCAGGCGATGAACAAAATGGGTCCGCTCGATCAGGTGATGGACATGATCCCCGGCATGGGCGGCGGGCTCATGGATCAGCTGCCCGACGATGCGATGGATGTGACCCAAGACCGGATGCGCGATTTCGACGTGATCATGGATTCAATGACCGAGGCGGAGCTCGAAAACCCACGGATCATCGGCCAGAGCCGGGTCAAACGAATCGCCCGCGGGAGCGGGACCGACGAGGAGAGCGTCCGGGAGTTGCTCGAACAACACCGGATGATGTCACGCACGATCCAGCAGATCCAGGGGGCTGGACAGGGCGACATGCAACGGATGATGAAGCGAATGCAACAGCAGGGCATGGGTGATATGGACATGGGCGATATGGGCGGCCCGTTCGGCTAATCGACCGAAGTATCGATGTCGAGTCGATCAACGGCTAGTCGCCTCGGATCGCTACCGCCGAAACGAATGGAAAGGGGCTTTGTCCAACCGTCGATCAGGACGAATAATGGCGAGGCGCCTCCGTGACGGTACGCTGGGAGATCTCCGGGAATTCGACGCCCTCCTTGCGGCCTCGCTGATCTGGTTTCTGGGACAGTTCGTTCGGTACGTCTTCCCACCGCTCTTCGAGACGCTGCGTGGACAGTACGGTGTCTCGAACACCACACTCGGCCTGCTGTTCTCGCTGCTCATGGTCGGCTACGCCGGAATGCAGTTTCCTTCGGGGGCGATCGCCGATCGGATCGGAACGGTTAGAGTCATCACAGTCGGAGTGTTGTTGGTCGCGACAGCGGGATGGATACTCGCCCTGACGGATGCCTTTCTGCTGCTCGGGATAGCGATGCTGTTGCTCGGGATCGGCAGCGGCTTTCATAAGACCGTCGCCATCGCGTTGCTGTCGATCGCCTATCCCGACCGAACCGGGCGAACGCTTGGAACGTTGGATATGTTCGGACAGTTCGGCGGCGTCGCCGCGCCGGCGGTCGTGGCCTTCATGCTGTCACGTGCGCTTGATTGGCGTCTGCTCTTCGTCGGGGTCGGCGTCGGCGGAGTCGCCCTCGGGATAGTGTTTTATTTTCGAACAAACCGTCGATTGCGAGCGGTCGGTGTGGATCCGAACGGCGGAACAACCACCACAAAAACGACAGCTGAAGACGGATCGGAGAAGTCCGGTTTGGGGGCTTATCTCACCGCATTCAGGACACGGCGATTTCTCGGGATCGTCGTTGTGGCGGTGACGTTTTCGTTCACCTGGACCGGAATCACCGCCTTTCTCCCCCTCTATCTGACAAGTGAAATCGGCCTCCGATCGACGTTCGCCGGCGTGCTCTACAGCAGTATCTTCGCTGTGAGCCTGATACAGCCGTTCGCGGGTGGAGTGAGCGATCGGATCGGCCACCTCCCCGTGATGGCTGGAACACTCGGCGTGGCAGGGGTGGCGCTTGGGACACTCATCGCCGTTCCACCAGTACTCGTCGTTGTCGCCGCCGTACCGATGATCGGAATCGGGTATCACGGCTGTCGACCGGCGCGGGATGCGTATCTCGTCGAAGCGATCCCCGAGTCGGTCGCGGGCGGTACTCTCGGCCTGGTCCGGACGTTGATGATGGGGATGGGGGCAACGGCACCGGCACTGGTCGGCTTTCTGTCGGATATCGCCGGGTTCCAGCTTGCGTTCGGCGTGCTGTTGGCGGCGCTTCTGGGGAGTATCGTGATTCTGCTGGTGCTGCTTATGACGACCGATGAAACGCCGATCCCAGGGAAGCCCGAGGACGCGACGGCCACAGCGACCGATCGGTCGGATCGGAACGGCTGAACGCCATTATAGTACCAGCCTCGTCTTATCGAACGTTGAGCGAGCAATTGACCGTGTGATGAGGGGTGTTTATACGACAGGACACAGGCCATCGGGTATGGGGATCGGCGAGGTCATGCACAACGCCTACCGTGAGGCACTCCCGGCACTTGCTGCGAGTACCGTCGGGGGGCTCCTTGCCGGTGTCGTGCTTGGCGGGATGCGCAACGAGCTCCGTGCTGTCCCCGGATTATTGGTTCTCGTTCCAGCGTTGCTGGCGACCCGGGGGAACGTCTATGGGTCGCTTGGCGCCCGACTGGCGACCGGTCTCCATCAGGGACTGATCGAACCATACGTGACACGTGGCGACGCCAGGATCCGCGCCGCGGTCGCGGCGGCGATCGCCAATGGCCTTCTCGTCTCGACGATCGCTGCAGTGCTCGCATTTCTCATCCTCCGATTGCTCGCACAGCCGGTCGCACCGCTTTCAGTCTTGGTGATGATCGCACTGATCGCAGGACTGTTGTCGGGGATCGTACTCACCGTCGCGGTTGTCTCGGTCGTGTTCGTTGGGTTCCGGCGGGGACAAAATCCCGATACGCTCGTCGGACCGATCGTCACAACGGCCGGAGATGTCTTCGGGATGGTATTTCTGTTGGTCGCGGTCCGATTGGTCACGGGGGGTGGCTGAATGGCGTGGACCGTCCGGGGGATCACCCGCAACATGTTGCCGATCCTGTCGGCACTGACGGTCATCGAGATCGGGAGTGGCCTCGTGCTCGGATCGTTCGAATCGACGCTGTTGACTTATCCGTCGTTGCTCGTGTTGGTGCCGGTGACGATCGGGACCGCCGGTAACCTCGGCTCGATCCTCGCCGCTCGGCTTTCGACGGCGTTTCACCTCGGACTGCTGGAGTTTGCCCTCGCGGACGATCGACTCGGCGGCAACGCGATAGCCACGGTACTGCTGGCGACGACGTTGTTCCCGATCGTTGGGGCGAGTGCATGGGGATTGGGTGTGGTGACTGGCGGAGCGCAACTGGGGATGCTGACCGTTGTACTCATCGCAACGGCGAGCGGGATCGCCCTAGCGGTACTGGCAGTCTTGGTGACCGTGATCGCCACCTATGCCGCCTATCGTCTCAGCATCGATCCCGATGACGTCGTCATCCCGGTCGTGACGAATATCTGTGATGTCCTCGGAGTACTCGTGTTGTTTCTCGTCGTCGTCATCATCCTCTAACCGGCTCAGATCGGACGAACAGAGTTTTCACCACCGGGTTAGATTGCGATGACGTGGTGGTAGCGACCCGACCACGGATCGGTCGACAACCGGCCAACACAGTTGGCAGGAGCATGGGGTCCGTCGAATGAGCGGACGTCGTCATCGACCGACGGATCCGGTCAGTAAGCTCCATGTCTCGCCGCTGGGTGGTCCGTTACTGCTGGCAGCACTCAGTGGCGTCCTGATCACCGCCTCGGTCTGGAATTTCAGCCGGGAGGTGACGGAATTGGCCGTCACCCTACCGCCGATCGCTGCCGCCGTACTCAACGTCGGGCTCGCGGTCGGGACACTCTATGCAGCGTTTTGGCTGCTCAAAAGCGAATATGATGCTGCCGAGCGGTGGGGAATCGCCCTCACTAGTACTGCGGGCGCTCTGATCCTGACGATGATTGCCGCATTGACGATCATCATCAGAACCGCCGAGGGCCGAATCGTCGGAGAAGCGATCTTCGTTCTCATCGTCAATGGGGATATCGGCGCGATCGTCGGCGTTCTCGTCGGGATTTACAACATGCGGGCTCGGCGTGACGCCCGGCAAGCCGAACGGGAACGCGACAAACTCGCCTTCCTCAACAGCATCCTCCGGCATGATATCCTCAACAGTATGATGATCATTCAGTCCCGGGGCGAGTTTCTCGCGAAGAACACAGAGGGACGAAACCAGGAGTTCGCGGCCACGATCGTCGATCGGAGCGACAACGTCGTAAATCTGGTCGAACGAACGCGGGCGATGCTGGAAATTCTCACCGGCGAGGCGGAAGGAGAGACCGGATTGGAGCGGGTCGATCTCGCATCGGTGCTGGACGATCGGATCGAGATCTTCCGGTCGTCGGACGAATCGGTTACCTTCAACCAAGAGTACCCATCGACGCTGCCGGTTCGAGCCGACGACTTACTCGCAAACGTCATCGAGAACATCATCGCGAACGCCATCGAACACAACGACAAGGCGGAAGCCCAGATCACGATCAGTACCGAGACGGTCGAAAACGAGGAGAACGGGGATACTGTCCGGCTTCGGATCGCCGACAACGGTCCCGGAATTCCGGACCAGCTGAAAGACGCCGTCTTTCGCCGGGATGAGACCGGTATTCACGAGGATGGAAGCGGATCCGGATTCGGGCTCTTTTTCGTCGATACCATGATCGAGCGGTACGATGGCGACGTCTGGATCGAGGACAACGAGCCCGAAGGCGCCGTCGTCGTCCTCGAGTTGCCGGTACTAAATGAAGACGACGAATCCGGGGCGTGAGGGCAGCGGCGACGAAACCGATTCGATGCCGAACGCTTTTCACGATAATCGCCCAGAGTGTCCGCATGGCCGCGAGCGGTGACGGATCCGCCTCCGAGGACACGACGGTGTTGATCGTCGAAGACGATACGGACGTAGTCAAGACCTATCGGCTCTGGCTGGAGGAACGCTACGACATTCACATCGCCACCGAGGGATCGGCCGCGCTCGATGCGGTTGACGACTCCGTCGACGTTGTCCTTCTCGACCGACTGATGCCGGGGCTCTCGGGCAGCGAGGTGCTCGAACGGATCCGTAATCGGAACCTCGGCTGTCGGGTCGCGATGGTGACTGCCGTCGAGCCCGATTTCGACGTCATCGAGATGGGGTTCGATGCCTACCTGACGAAACCGGTCAGCCAGGAAACGCTGGTCGACACCATCGAGAAGCTGGTGACCCGGTCTGATTACACCGAACGACTGAACCGATACACGTCGCTGTTGGCCCGCCGGGAGGCGCTCCAAGCCGAAAAGGACGAACACGAGCTCGCTGATAGCGAGGAATACGCCGCGTTGGAGGCCGAACTCGAGGAGGTCGGAGAGGGATTGGATACGACCGTCATCGGTGTCGACGATTCCGGCGGCTTTCTCGCAACCATCCGGGGGATCGATGAAGCAGCCGAAAAAAGCGAACAACCGGAGCCGGAGAGGGAGGGAGAGTAGTGTACGAGCTCGGGGACGTGTTGCCGACCGATGGCCCCACACAGGTCCCGACGGGAACGAACCTCCTGATCGTCGGCGAACCGATGACGGGCAAACGGACGCTGGCGATGGAGATGCTCGCCGACGACGATCACAATGACGGCGTCGTGATCATCACGACCGAAACCACCGCGAGCGATGCCGTCGAGGAGTACTGTGACATCGCCGGCAACGGCCGCGGACGTCTCCGGGTGATCGGCGCCTCCGGCGAGGAAGCCGGCAATACCGCCGGCTCCGGTATCGAGACGGTCTCCTCGCCGAGTGATCTCACCGGGATCGGCATCTCCCTTGACAAATCGATCGAAGACCTCGAGGGACGCGTCGATGGGCTCCGACTCGGCTTCGACTCGCTTTCGACTCTGTTGGCCTTCGTCGATGTCGAGAGCGTCTATAAATTCGTCCATGTGCTCACGACCAGGATGTCAAATCTTGGGTCGTGTACGGTCTGTACGCTGAACACCGCGACCGTCGCCGACGAACGGGCGATCGGGATGCTCAAGAACCCATTCGACTGCGTGATCGAACTCCGGGAATCCGGGACCGATCGGGAAGCTCGGATCATCGGACTCGATGACATCGACACCGACTGGCGGCCGATTCGGCGCTGATTATCCAACCGGCCACAGGCCGAATCGCAACCCGTCCGACGGTTCCATCAGCGTCCAATCGATCGGAACGAGCCGATGACGGTACCGATTTGACGACGTAGTTCGGAGTGATCCGTAATGGCCGAGCCCGCACCGCTGTCGGCGATCGCCGATCTCATCGTCCGCATCGGCCGTATTGCGGTGTTCATCGCGATCGGTGTCTTTCTGGCGAACGTCGCCGTCGAATTCGGCCTCGTCGAGCGGATCGCCGCGCTCTCGAAGTATCTCACCCGACCGGCGAACCTCCCCAACGAGGTCGGGACGGCGATCCTAACGACCGCCGCATCGACGACGGCGGGCTACGGGATGCTCGCGGAGTTTCGGGACTCCGGGATGCTCGATGATCGGGCAACGTTGGTCGCGGTCACTATCAACACGTTCTTCGGCTTCGTTCAGCACATTCTGACGTACTATGCCCCCGTCCTCATCCCCATCCTCGGGCTCCGGGTCGGGCTGTTATATGTCGGCGCGCGTGCCGGGATCTCCCTAGGCATTACGCTTGTCGGCATCCTCGCCGGCGCACTGTTACTCTCGGAACGCAACGTCGATTACGACGCCGTTCCGGACGGCGTCACGGATCCCGAGACCGAGACGACAACCCACCGGGAGAAAGTCACGAACGCCGGTGAACGGGCAGCCGGGAAACTGCGGGATATCATCCCTCGTCTGGCCGTTATCTACACGCTCGTGGTCGTATTGACCACCTACTACGATATCACTCAACTGACTGCCGGCGCCGACCCTCTGGCTACGGTGGTCGGGCTGCCGGTGGCTGCCGTCCCGATCATCGCGGTGTTCGCGGTCGATACGACCAGCGGTGCATTAGCGATCGCACCGTTGGTCCCCGGGACGTTCACCCCCGAACAGGCGGTCGCGACGATGTTGATCGGCGGGATCGTCTCATTTGCGATCTCGACATTCAAACGCTCGATCCCGTTTCAGTACGGAATCTGGGGCCCAGCGTTCGGATCGAAGGTCATCGCCGTCAACACCACACTCAAAGTCGTGTTCATCGGTGCGGCGGTCGTGATCGTTCTCGGACTCTGATGGCCCGTAGCCGTAGCCGTAGCCGTTCCAGCGGGCCGAACGGGATCGAAAACGGGGCGAACCGGGTCGTGTCTATCGGGGGGACTGTTCAGGTGGTTCGTCCTCGCCATCGGTCGGTGGGGCGATGTGTTCGATGAAGGCATCGGTACTCGGCTCCTCGACACGGACCCGGACGTGGATCTCGCCGAGCTCGCTTGGGTTACCGACCGCGAAATTGATGACGCCCTCGTAGGCGGGCTGTTTTTTCAGATCGAAGCTGAACGTGTCGCCGTCGCTGTTCTCGAAAAAGAGTTCCCGGGCAGTATCGACGATGGCCTGTTCGTCGAGTCGGTCGGCGAAGTGGTCCATCGAGTGGGTCTCACCGATCAACTCGCCGTGTCGTTCTTCGACGTCGGCCCCCGGAAAGAGATTCGTGATGGCGTCGACGACGCGGTCTTTGATCTCGGTCGCGTACAGCGGCGTCGTGATCTGGACATCGATTCGATAGATCATAATCACTCTCGTATGCGTCCGGGGACGGTGTCAGTCCGATGTCTCGGCCTCGAGGAGCGCCCGGATCCGGTCGTGAAACGCCTCGAGCGTGCCGGTGTTTTCGATAACGATATCGGCCTGCGCCATGGCATCACCCATCCCGAAGCCGAGTTCGCGGTCGTCGCGGTCGGCGAGTGATTCGCCACCCTCATCGGCTCCCTTGTCCCGGCCACGGGCATCGATCCGCTCAGCGCGTGTCTCGAAGGGAGCCTCGATGCTGACGAGGGTGAACTCCCCGCCAAACGCCTCGACGAACCGGTCGACCTCGACATCGCTCCGGATCCCATCGACCAGGACGACATCGTTCGTCGCCAGCGCATCGCGGATCATCGGGATCGATCGGTCGGCGATCGCAGCCGGACCGTGTTCCGCTCGGAGCGTCTGGGCAACTCGACCGTGGTGTTCCTCCGGATCGAGGCCCCGCTCGCGACATTCAGCACGAATCACGTCCCCCATCGTGATGACGGGAATGGAGCACTCCTCGGCTACGGCCGCCGCCTCGCTTTTGCCGCTGCCCGGTAGCCCGACGAGCCCGATGACGGTCATCGACGGCGCCTAGTCGGGAGGTGTGCATAAGCGCTGTCATCCCGAATGACAGCCGTCACAGCGGAGATTGACTCGGAACATATTCGACCGCCCGCCAGCATGCGGTGTACACGGAGCACATCTGCCGACCGGACCCGCACCGCTTTTGAGTGGACGGGCGCAAACTATCACCCGGGGCACGTAGCTCAGTCCGGACAGAGCGTCGGACTTCTAATCCGATGGCCGCGGGTTCGAATCCCGTCGTGCCCGATCGTTGTCGTATGGTCAACATCGAGCCGTTGGCGATCAAAGGCTGACTCCTGATCATATCCGGTGTAGAAGCTTTATTCACACAGCCCATCTGTGACCGACAATGACAACCAGGAGCGATACCGACTCCCAAGAGCGTGACGACAGGGATGTCGAGGCCTGTCAATTTCTCGATGACATCGTCAAGGAAGGCCGGGTGAGCTTCGAGGCAAGCAAACGCGAGCAGTTCGCCCAAGACGCAAGCGTTCACGAACCCTCGATGCCCGATGCTGTCGTCTGGCCAGGGTCTGTCGAGGAAACCGCCCGTATCCTCGCGGCGGCCAACGAACGATCGATCCCGGTTACGCCCTGGAGCGGCGGCTCAAGTCTCGAAGGGAACTCGATTCCGGTCGCCGGCGGGATCGTGGTGAACACCTTCGATAGGAAAACCATCGAGGTTCGACCGGCGGATCTCCAGGCCGTCGTCGGGGCTGGCGTGGTCTACGACGATCTCAACGAGGAGCTCGCCCGCCACGGTCTGCGGTTTCCACCGGGGATTTCGAGCGGGGACGTCGCCACGATCGGGGGGATGATCGCCACGAACGCAAGCGGGTTCAACGCCGTCCGCTACGGCGAAACCCGCGACCATGTCCTCCGGCTTGAGGTCGCACTGCCGGACGGACGGGTGATCGAGTGTGGTCGGGACGTGATCAAGACATCCTCCGGGTATAGCCTCAAGGACCTCATGATCGGATCGGAGGGCACCCTCGGGATCGTCACCGAGGCGACGCTCTCGCTGGCGGGGATCCCCGAGGAGAAACGCGCGGCGCTGGTGACATTTCCCAGCTCAACGGCCGCCTGTCGGGCGGTCTCGGAGATCATCCGCTTTGGCCTCAAGCCCGGCGCCTTGGAGTTCATCGATGCCCCAGCGATCGAAGTCATCAACCAATACAGCGAGACGACACTGCCAGCCTCGCCGACCCTGATCATCGAACTCCATGGGAACAACGACGGCATCGAGGACGATGTCGAGTTTGCCCGCGGTATCTGTGAGGACAACGGCGCCGAGACCTGGGAGGCGGCCGCCGAGGAGAACATGGACGACATCTGGCAGGCCCGTCGGGATGTTTATCCGGCGATGCGGGCCTACCGCGAGGACTGGGACGTCGCCCTAACCGGCGACATCGTCGTCCCGATCTCTTCGTATCCCGACATCGTCGATCGGGTCACCGAAGTGAGCGAGGAACTCGATGTGATGTGTCCGTGTGTCGGCCACGCCGGCGACGGCAACCTCCATTACACGCCGGTGATCGATCCGGACAACGACGAAATGGTCGACCGGGCCCACGAACTGAACCGACGGATCGTCGAGGCGGCGATCGATATGGGGGGGACCGCCACCGGCGAGCATGGGATCGGGATGGGCAAGCGGGAATTCATGCGTCGGGAACACGGCGCGGGGATCGATGTCATGCGACTGATCAAGGACACGCTTGATCCAAACGGGATCATGAACCCCGGGAAGGTCCTCCCGGATGAATAGAGAGCGCCACAAATCGGAACGGACGACTGGCGAGTCGGTACTATCCGTCAGGCGAACGTGGAAAGAAGGAAAGAGAATGGGGAGCGGTCTTACATTAACTTGGCTACGTCCTCGAAGTCAGTCCGACAGAAGGGGCACCGGTAGTGTGTTTCAAATCCGTTGCGCTGTGCCACGGTCTGGGTGTCGAGTTCGTGCATTGCGACGTCTCGACCGCACTCCGGACACGCCAGTTTTGGCATATCGTTGGTATGGTAACCCATGCACTTATCCGCGACGATTCGAACGAACGGGGATCTGAGACGGGGTTCACACTACGATTGGATGCCCATCCCATCGATACGAAGACGATCGTTCTCGGGAACTGGGAATCGAAGCGCCGTTTAGTTGCCCGCCGGGCGAACATTGACCTGTGATCGGTGATGTATGACCGAATTCTCGTTCCGACAGACGGCAGCGACGGAACCACGCGCGCGGTCGATCAGGCGGTTGATCTGGCGGCGACCTTCGATGCGACCCTCCATACGATCTACGTCGTCGATAACACTTCACTTCCGGCGGACGTGAGCGCCGGATCGATCCTCGAAGCACTCGAGCGAACGGGTGAGGAGGCAACCGGGTCAGTCGTGACGGCCGCCGAAAGCGCTGACGTCAAAGTCGAGAGCGATGTCCTTCATGGGACGCCCCATCGGACGATCGTCGAATACGCCGAGGACAACGATATCGACCTGATCGTCATGGGCACTCATGGCCGGAGCGGATTGGACCGGTATCTCCTCGGTAGTGTCACCGAGAAGGTCGTCCGCCTCGCGAGGATACCGGTGTTGACGGTGCGGATGACAGCCGATGACGCGGTCGATCCCGAGGAACTCGCCTGAGCCCCCGAATCACCGGGCACACCGATCGTCCCAAGGATATTGAACGGTAGATCGAAAGGGATCAGTCGTCGAAGCCGTCCTCGAACACGAAGGTCCCGTTTCGTTGGATCGTCTCCCCATCGACGGTAATCGAGGAGTTCTCGGCCATATCGACGATCATGTCGACGTGGACTGCGCTATCGTTGGCCTCCATGTCGTCGGGCACACACTCGTCGTAGGCCATACCGACGGCCATGTGGACGGTATCACCCATCTTCTCATCGAAGAGCATGTTGTAGGTGAACTGATCGATGTCCCGATTCATGCCGATGCCGAGTTCGCCCAATCGGCGGGCGCCTTCATCGGTATCGAGGACCTCGGTCAGGACCGCCTCGTTCTTGCCGGCGTGATGGTCGACGACTTCGCCGTCCTCGAACGCGAGGTAGACGTCCTCGACTTCCCGACCCTGATGGTACAGGGGTTTGTCGAAGAAAACTTCACCCTCGACGCTGTCGGGAACCGGTGCGGTGAAGACTTCGCCGCCGGGGAGGTTCTTCTCGCCGTAATCATTGAGCGGCGTCATGCCGGCGATCGACATCCGGATGTCGGTCTTCTCGCCGCTTTGGATCCGGACCTCATCCGCATCCTCGAGGAGTTCGACCAGCTGGGCTTGGTGTTCGCGCTGGGCGTCCCAGTCTTTGTTGACGGCATCCCAGACGAAGTTCTCGTAGGCCTCAAGGCTCATCTCCGCGAGCTGGGCGTTCCCCGGGGCCGGGAACTGCGTTCCACACCACCGCTTGGAGAGCCGTTCCTCGCGAACGGGCTGGAGAGCCCTGGAGTGATCGGCCTGAGTCGCTGGATCGACGTCACTGGTCTCGGTCGCGTTCAGGTCCCCGCGAATCCCGATGAAGACATCCGTCTCTTCGATCATCGCGAGGTGGTGTTCGGGGGTCTCAAATCCCTCCTCGCGAGCCCGGAGGTAGGCCCGACTGGCCCGGGAACTCGACAGCAATGAGAGCGGGTTTGCGTCGCGGTCCCCGATCGCCTCGTGCAGAGCGACCATCAGGTCCTCGGCGACCGACGGCCCGACGATGACGACGTTGTCGCCGGCGGCCACGCCGGTGGAGTGATCGACGATGACTTCGGCGTGTTCGCGGATACGTGGATCCATACACGGACGTGGGATTGACGCCGGTGAAATGCTTTCGATCGGACCGATCTGGTTCGTTCACAGCCATGAATGACGGTCGCCACCGAGCCCCGGCCACCACCGATATCCGATCGTCCGGGATCGCTGACGCTCGCCGACGACGCGAATCGGTCGAAAACCGATCGATGGCATTCCGATAGCACTACCGATATTGGTTCGTATGCGCGATCAATTCGGAGCCGTGGCACGGTGACTACTGACCGTTGCCAAGGCGTCGGGTATATGTCCCCAGAACGCGCACACCCGCTATGATCGATCTCCGAAGCGATACCGTAACGAAGCCAAACGACGCGATGCGTGATGCCGCCGCCACCGCCGATGTCGGCGATGATGTCTACGGCGAGGACCCGACGGTCAATGAGCTCCAACGTCGGGCCGCCGACCTCGTCGGCATGGAAGCGGCGCTGTACTGTCCTACCGGCACGATGGCCAACCAGGCCGCTATCCGAACCCACACGGACCGCGGTCAGGAAGTGCTCGTCGACGAGCAAAGTCACGTGTACAACTACGAAGTCGGCGGGCTCGCCCAACTGTCCTCGTTGCAGGTGCGTTCCTTCGACGCCGGGTCCGAGGCGGTACCATCACCCGATCAGATCCGCGAACAGTATCACGAGGAATCCGATCACGTCGCCGGAACCGGGCTGGTCTGTCTCGAGAATACCCACAACAAACGCGGCGGGGTCGCCGTTGCGCCCGAGGACATCGACGCGATTGCCGAGGTGGCCCACGATTTCGGCGTACCGGTCCACCTCGACGGGGCACGGATCTGTAACGCCGCCGTCGCCCATGACGTTCCGGTCGAACGGATGACCGAGCATGTCGACTCAGTGATGTTCTGCCTCTCGAAGGGGCTTGGCGCGCCGGTCGGTTCGATGATCGCCGGCTCCAAGGAATTCATCGATCGGGCCCACCGCAACCGGAAACTGTTCGGCGGTGGAATGCGTCAGGCCGGCATCATCGCCGCCCCGGGGATCGAAGCCCTGGACAACGTCGATCGCCTCGCCGAGGATCACAAGAACGCAAAGCGGCTGGCCGCGGGGCTAGACGCGATCGATGGACTCTCGGCCGATGAACCGGACACGAACATCGTCCTCGTCGGCACCGAGGACGCCGGGCTGACCGCCGAGGGGTTCCTCGAAGCCTGTGGCGACCACGACATCCTCGGGAACCCGTTCGGGGAACACACCGTCCGCTTTTGTACGCACTGGGACATCAGCGCAGAGGACGTCGAGGCCGCCATCGACGGCGTCGCCACGGCGATCGAGGGGTAAGCCATCCAGATAGGGACGGCAGCGAGCCGTCATTGGCGCCGTCTACCTTCATAGCCCTCGCGGAAGCCGGTGACGATTCGGCGGATAAACAGATAAATAAAAAAGAAAAAGACGACGAGCGCGGCGAGCAACCCGAGCAACACCGGGTCGTCCGGCAGGATCGCGGCCAGAAACATGCTGTATCGGCGGTCGGCGGGCCGGCCTCAAAGCCGTTTCGGGGGTGGGTATCGGTGAACGACCGTTTGCTGACGATAAAGCTAATACCAGGGGCCAAACACTACCAGTTAGATGGCCCGCCTTCTGCCCTCCATTTCAGAGACATCGGTGACCAGTGACGCCGATCCACGCGTGATCGGCGTCGACAGCGAGGCCGCCGACGAGACCTTAGCCGCCCTCTCTTCGACAACCGCCCGTCAGCTCCTCAGCGAACTGCACGACTCACCAGCTGCCCCCTCCGAACTCGCCGACGCAGTCGATACCTCCCTCCAGAACACGCAATATCATCTCGAAAACCTCCAAGACGCCGATCTCATCGAAGTCGTCGATACGGTCTACTCCGAGAAAGGCCGGGAGATGAACGTCTACGCACCGACCGACCAGCCGTTGGTCGTCGTCGCCGGGGGCGAGGAGGAAACCGCCGGGCTCAAAAGCGCGCTGACGAGCCTCCTTGGCGGTCTCGGTGTTCTCGGCGTATTGACCCTGATCGTCCATCGATTCACTGGCGGTCGCTTCCCCGATTTCGGCCTCGGGTTCGGAGGCGCGGGCGATGCCGGCGGGGCGGCGACGGTGACACCGTCGGGTGAAGTCGCCGCCATGGAAGTCGCAACCACCACACCGGAGGCCGCTACCGGTGGCGGATTGACGCTCCCGCCGGCCGCGTTGTTCTTCGCCGGCGGTGCAGCCGTATTACTCGTCGGCTTCGTGGTTTGGGCGATCAATAGATAAGTAAAGCCGAATTTTGAGTCTACGCTGATTTATTACGGATCCCACGTTAAGAGGGAGATGCCTCCCCGCTGTGGCCCTCCAAGCGATCTGTCCACAGATCGTCCCTCCTACCCCATTCATAGAGGATCGACAGCTGATCTCGTTGTCAGTACGCGATCGTCTCGAGTACCTCACCGTCCGGCGTGAGTAGTTGCCCGGAAATCGACGCAGCCGTGATCTCGAGTTCCGCGTAGGCGGCCCGAAACTGCCGCGGTCGGGCATAGCTTCCAGGATTGAGCACCAGCGCCGTCTCAAGATGCTCGACGCCGGGACGATGGGAGTGACCAACGACGACGAGATCGGCGGCCTCCTGGTGGGCGAGCAATGAGAGCGCGGTCGGACTGTGCTCGTGGCCGTGAACGACGACAACCCGTCGATCGGTATCCGGGATCGCGATCGTCCGTGTCGCCGGGAGCCGCTCGCGAACACCGGCCGTATCATTGTTGCCGTGAACGGCCTCGAAGCGTCGACAGATATCCTGAAAGGCATTGAGCACCCGCTCGGTCGTGAAGTCACCGGTATGAACGACGATATCGGCATCGGCGACGGCCTCGGCGGTACGACCGCTCAACGCGGTCGACGTCTCGTGATGAGTATCGCCGACGGCGACGAGCTGGACCATAGTGGCGGTACGTGAGACATCCGTGAACTACCCGGCCCTGCTCGCGCTGACGCGCTCGCTGAGGGCGGGGCTTCCTCGTTCCACGACGCGCTTTGTTACGTCGGAAAGACCCACAGGGAGCGCAGT
>JBDGPX010000009.1:0-24899 GCA_042219475.1 Halobacteriales archaeon | reverse complement strand
TCGCCACCGACGGGGTGGTTCGGGAATGACGGTCCTGCTCAAACTTGGCGGGAGAGTCATCACCGAGAAGGATCAGGCGGAAACAGTTGACGAGGCTGCACTCGGTCGAATCGCGGAAACGATCGCGAGCCAGCAACCGGCCGAACTGGTCGTGGTACACGGTGGCGGGAGCTTTGGACACCATCATGCCGCCAAACATGGGGTCTCCCGCACTGACGGCACGACTGACGCCACCGCGATTCGGGAGATCAACGACGCCATGCGGCGGCTCAACAGGATCGTGATCGAACGGTTGGCCACCCACGGCATTGACCCGCTTCCGGCCCATCCGCTGTCGATCGGTTCTCGGGATGCAGCGGGCGGACTGACACTCCCAGTCGCGGGGATCCGCACGATGATCGTCGAGGGATTCGTGCCGGTGACTCACGGTGACGTCATCACCCACTCGGGGCGGGGAGCGACGATCCTGAGCGGCGACGAACTCATCGTTAGTCTGGCCGAATCGCTGGGAGCCGATCGTGTCGGGCTCTGCTCGACGGTCCCTGGCGTCCTCAATACCGACGGAGAGGTCATTCCGCGGATCGAGGATTTCGAAGCGGTCGCTGCGGCGCTTGATGCGAGCGATACCACGGATGTCACGGGCGGAATGGCCGGTAAAGTCCGCACGCTGCTCGAATCGGACGTCCCCGCGGAGATCTTCGGATTGGACGGTCTGGCGGCGTTTCTCGCCGGCGACCACCCTGGTACACTGATCGCCTGATACGATTCGAGCGGCAGTGAAGCCGAGAGGAGAACCCCAGGCTAGTATTTCAGTCAGTTTTTAACTGCCGGGACCATACGGACATACAACCGAGCAACGAGCCCTCCCGTGTCGGGGATTACGATCGGTCGGCAAACGTACTGCCGAGCGATCACGGATCGATCGCC
Source organism: Halobacteriales archaeon (assembly GCA_042219475.1). Classification (GTDB taxonomy): domain Archaea; phylum Halobacteriota; class Halobacteria; order Halobacteriales; family Hikarchaeaceae; genus Chewarchaeum. The sequence continues at coordinate 23,972 of JBDGPX010000009.1, read as the reverse complement.
GGCGGCGGGATGGCAGCACTCGGAGCGATACCTATGGAAATCGAAATCGCAACGATCGGCGGTTACGAGGAAGTCGGCCGCCAGATGACTGCTGTGAGAGCCGGTGACGACGTCGTCATCTTCGATATGGGCCTGAACCTGTCGAAGGTCCTGATCCACGACAACGTCGAAACCGAAACGATGCATAGCCTCGACCTGATCGACATGGGTGCGATCCCGGACGATCGGGTCATGTCCGAACTGCAAGGGGACGTCCAGGCGATCGTCCCGACCCACGGCCACCTCGACCACATCGGGGCGATCGGCAAGCTCGCCCATCGATACAACGCACCGATCGTCGCGACACCGTTTACGATCGCATTAGTCCGCCAACTCATCGAGAACGAGGACAAGTTCGGCGTCGACAACGACCTCGTCGAACTCGACGCCGGCGATTCGATGACGATCGGTGATAGTGGCGTCGAACTCGAATTCGTCAACGTCGCCCACTCGATCATCGACGCGATCAATCCCGTCCTCCACACTCCGGAGGGCGCGATCGTGTACGGGCTGGATAAGCGGATGGATCACGACCCGGTGTTGGGTGATCCGATCGACATGAAGCGGTTCCGCGAGATCGGCCGCGAAGGGGTCCTCTGTTATATCGAGGACTGTACCAACGCCAACAAGAAGGGCCGAACCCCGAGCGAATCGGTCGCTCGTCGCCACCTCCAAGATGTCCTCTACAGCATGGAGGACTATGACGGAGGGATCGTCGCCACCACGTTCTCGAGTCACATCGCGCGGGTGACCAGCCTGGTCGAATTCGCCAAGGACATCGGCCGTCAGCCGGTGTTGCTCGGACGCTCGATGGAGAAGTACTCCGGAGCCGCCGAGCGGCTGAACTTCGTCGAGTTCCCCGAGGATCTGGGCATGTTCGGCCATCGGAAGTCGGTCGATCGGATGTTCAAGCGGATCATGAACGAGGGCAAAGGGGACTATTTACCGGTCGTCACTGGTCATCAAGGCGAACCACGGGCAATGCTCACCCGGATGGCCCGTGGCGAGACTCCGTACGAACTCGATAAGGGTGACAAAGTCATCTTCAGTGCCCGGGTCATTCCGGAGCCGACCAACGAGGGCCAGCGTTACCAGGCCGAGCAACTGTTGAGTATGCAGGGGGCCCGCATCTACGATGAAGTCCACGTCTCGGGGCACCTCTGTCGCGAGGGCCATTACGAGATGCTCAACGCCCTCCAACCACAACACGTGATTCCGGCCCACCAGGACATGGCCGGCTTTTCGGGATACGTCGAACTCGCCGATGACGAGGGGTACACGATGGGGCGTGACCTGCACGTCTCACACAACGGAAACATGATTCAGTTGGTCGAGTGATCGACCGAGGGCATCGTAGCTAATGACGGCCAACTCGCGGGACGAACGGGTATTAGAGGCGGTCCGGGAGCGACGAGAGCTAGTAAACGACGCGATCCCGACCCATCTCCCGATCGAGGAACCAGAACGACTCTACGAGGCCGCCCGCTATCTCCTCGATGCCGGCGGTAAGCGGCTCCGCCCGACGGTGGTATTGTTGGTCGCCGAGTCGATCACGGAGACGCCACCACTCTCCCAGCCCTATGAATCGTTCCCGGATCTCGATGGGGAACCCCGCAACATCATGAAGGCGGCGGTCGCCATCGAGATCATCCAGTCGTTCACCCTGATTCACGACGACATCATGGACGACGATGATCTCCGGCGTGGAGTCGCCGCCGTCCACAAGAACTACGACACCGAAACGGCCATCCTCGCCGGCGATACGCTCTACTCGAAGGCCTTCGAGATCCTGCTGCGAACGGGCAGCCCACCGGACCGAACCGTGCGGGCGATCGAAGTCCTCGCCGAGACCTGTACTGAGATCTGCGAGGGTCAATCGCTTGATGTCGCCTTCGAGGATCGTCCCGATGTTCTTCTCGATGAGTATCTCGATATGATCGAGCGGAAGACAGCGGTGCTCTATGGCGCTTCTGCAGCGACGCCGGCCATTTTGCTCGGCGCGGACACCGAAACCGTCGAGGCGATGTATCACTACGGGATCGACATCGGGAAAGCCTTCCAGATCCACGACGACATCCTCGATCTCACCGTCCCGAGCGAGAAGTTGGGCAAACAACGGGGGAGTGATCTGATCGAGAACAAAAAGACGCTGATCACGGTCCACGCCCAAGATCAGGGAGTCGATATTACCTCGATGCTCGCCGATGAGACGACCGATTCAGTGTCGGAGGCGGCGATCGACGAGGCCGTCGCAGAGCTTGAACGCGTCGGGAGCATCGAATACGCCCGCGAAACCGCCCACGACCTCGTCGAACACGGCAAATCACGGCTCAACGTATTGCCCGAAAGCGAATCCCGGACTCGTCTCAAGGAGATCGCGGACTACTTGATCGAACGCGGATACTGAGCGGCCAGCTCGCTTCGCTATCGGGCCACCACCGTGATCGAATCGCAACCGGTTTTCACCCCCGAATCCAAAGCCGGGCAAATGGACGAGGATCTCCATGATCGCATCGAACGCGCCGCCGAGCGGCACGCCCTCTATAATGCGGTCAAACACGAGAGCGAGGCACAGGTCGGGGCCGTGATGGGCCCATTGATGGGGGAAAACCCCGAATTCCGGGAATACGGCGACGAGATCCCGGGGATCATCGCGCCGGTGGTCGAGCGAGTCAACAGTCTCGAATCCGACGAGCGCCGGGAACGACTCGCGGAGCTTGCCCCCGAACTGATCGAGGAACTCGAGGCCGAACCCGAGGAAGATGAGTGGGCGCTGCCCGAGTTGCCCAACGCCGAGGATTACGAACAGATCCGGATGCGACTGGCGCCGAATCCGAACGGCCCGTGGCACATCGGCCACGCTCGGATGCCGGCCGTTATCGGGACGTACAAGGATCGATACGACGGGTGGTTCGTCTGTCGGTTCGACGACACCGACCCCGAGACCAAACGCCCCGACCTCGATGCCTATGATGCGATCCTCGAGGACATCGACTACCTCGGGTTCGAACCTGATGAGGTGATGCGGGCAAGCGATCGCGTCGAGATCTATTACGAACACGCCCGTGACCTCATCGATCAGGGCGGCGCCTACACGTGTTCGTGTCCGCAGGAACACTTCTCGGCGTTGAAAAACGAGGGCGAGGAATGTGACCACCGCGGAAAGGAGCCCGAGCGGATTCACAACGAGTTCGACGCGATGGTAGCCGGCGACTACGATCCCGGGGAGATGGTGCTTCGGGTCAGAACCGACATCGAACATAAGAACCCCGCACTCCGGGACTGGGTGGCGTTCCGGCTGATCGATACGCCCCATCCACGAGAGGCGGCCGCCGAGTACCGCTGTTGGCCGACCCTCGACTTCCAGAGCGGGATCGATGATCACCTGACCGGGGTCACCCACATCATTCGAGGGATCGATCTCCAGGATTCGGCCAAACGCCAGCAGTTCGTTTACGATTACTTCGGGTGGGACTATCCCGAAGTCATTCACTGGGGCCACGTCCAAGTTGACGAGTACGACGTCCAGCTCAGCACCTCGCAGATCCAGGCGCTGATCGAGTCCGGCGAATTAGACGGCTGGGACGATCCGCGGGCACCGACGCTGAAGAGCCTCCGTCGGCGCGGGATCCGCGGGAAAGCGGTCACGGACGCGATGACCGAGTTGGGGACCTCGACCAGCAACGTCGAGCTCTCGATGTCGTCGATCTACGCGAAAAACCGCGAGCTGATCGACGAGGACACTGATCGGCTGTTTTTCGTCCGGGACGGCATCGAACGGGCGGTAATCGGGGGGCCGGACGTTGCCGAACCCCCAGTGCATCCAGATTACGAAGAGCGTGGTACCCGCCACATTCCCGTGGAAGGAGCGGTCCTCATCGAGCCCGACGACCTCCCGGCCAACGGCCAGCGCGTCTGGCTGAAGGGCCTTGGCTGTGTTCGACATACCCGGGATGCTTTCGAGTTCGAGAGCCAGGACATCGATCTCGTTCGCGAGGGCGATGTCGATGTCGTCCACTGGGTCCCTGTGGACGGCAGTCATCGGCTCACCCTCCAGACGATTGAAGAAGCCGTCGAGGGATGGGCCGAGCCCGCCCTCGATTCGTACGATATCGATGACGTCGTACAGTTCGAGCGGGTCGGGTTCGCCCGGATGGACACGGTCGATGAGACAGGCATCCCCACGCTGGCGTATTACACCCATCCCTGACTCCGATCGACGATCCCTCCCGGATCAGTACACCGAGAGGACGAAGGCGATCAGGATACTGCCCGTGAGCACCGCCTGGAGTAGGCCGGATCCCAACAGTCCGACCGTCGTATATATCGCCGCTCGAAGGCCGCCACGCAAGCCACGGGTCTTTCGGATTTCTAGGGCGAAGACGGTTCCGACGAGTCCGGCCAGCATCCCGAGCGGACCGGTGAAGACTAACAACACCAATCCGACGATCGTCGCGACGAGCGAAGTCCGCCAGGAGGCCCCGCCAGCCCGGGCGGCGAGTGCTCCGGCACCGTAATCGACAATGACGGCGAGCAGGCCAATAGCCGTCACACCGATGAGAAAGCCGATCCCGGGCTGCCAGGCCCCGGCCCACCAGTAGAGATAGATACCAGCTAGCGAGAGGATACCTCCGGGGAGGATCGGCGTGACACTCCCGATAACACCGAAGACGAGCAACGCAAGCGCAGCGAGGAGGACGACATCGACCATGAGATGCTATGTGGTCACCCGACAAACCGATCGCGTTCGTCATCTGCCACAGCGCCCCCGTAGACATCGACAAGTGGTTTGAATGCATCGCCGACCTGTCGCATACACGTCCGCCGTGAGGAGTATCCGAGCCGGTCGACAACGGTCGACCACCCCCGCGCCTGAAGCACCTTCAACACCAACAGCCGTTCCTCACGACCAGTCAGGAGATCAGTCGTCGAGTCACAGAGGTATGTGAGTGCGAGCTCACGGAAGGGGCCAGGATCAGTCTCTATCAAGCCGGGGCCATAGGCCATGCTGGCGATCCGCCGCCAGTCTTTCTCAGTCAACTCGGCGGCAGGTGTCCGGCCTGTCGCATCGAGGGCTGCCCGCACGATATCCGGATCCAAGTCGTCGAGCGCATCAGTCAACACCGGACCGATGCGGTCGAGAAAGCCCGCGGTATGTCGATCAACCAATGCAGCCCCGGCATCGCTCGTCGGTTGCAACATCAACACTGAGTGTTCACCGCTGGTGTCATTGCGCGTCGTCGAGAGATAGACGGTGTCGTACTCGTTCTGGTTCCAGAAATCGATCAACTGCGGGGTGGCGCCGTAGCCGACCCCGAGCCAATCAACCCGGGACGCGAATTCATCGTGAACCGCTTCGAGCAAGGCCGAACCCAGGCCACGTGAACGGACAGCAGGATGCGTCGCGATCCGCATAATCCGGATACCGGTGGGGATCGCGGCGGCCTCATCCCGGAGCTGACTCGTGAGGACATCCGGTAACATGTTCCCCCGGACACGATCACCCTCGTACATCGCCTTCCGCGTGGCTGCATCGAGACCCCCTTCCTCGGCAAGCAACGCCACGCTCGCGACGTGACCGTCGTAAAGCAAGACCCGGAGCGACACGTTCGGCGCATCCAACAGCCGGGCTAGATCATCGGGTTCGGTTCGGTAATGCGCCAACACGAGCAGACCAAACACCTGCCGCAGGAGCGGTTCATCGACGACGAGTTCGGCCGGTTCGAGCGGTCGATAGCTGACAGTCGAGGGGTTAGCTCCAACGATGAGCGGCTCGACCGCCGGCCGGGCATCCAACAACAAGGCACGGAAGGCCCAGACTTCGACGGGATCGCCGTCTGCGTACCGGATCGGTTCGGTCATTGTCCGTTCGGTGACGGTGTGATCGCTTGCATCAAGCTGCTCGCGAAATCGGACGGAAAATCCCCGTCCAGCCCCCTCATAGCCGTGAATCGTTGTCGCGAACGCCACCCGATCGGCTGCGAGAAAGGATCCGAGCACCGGGACGCCGATCGCCGCCGCCTCGTCGACGATCAGTACATCCGTCGCTTCCGGATCGACGGCTGCCGGTGGGAGATACCGGATCCGCCCGTCATCGTCGGTATCAATCGATCGCGGCGGCTCATCCGACGGCGCGACCGATACATTTAGTGTATCAAACAGTTCCAACGCCCGATCGAAAAGAGCTCGGCTACTCCGGTATTCCGGCGCGGTGACAGTGACATCATTGCCACGAGCGGCCAGACAGGCACCGGCGAGTCCGGCGACGCTCGATTTGCCCCGGCCACGATCGGCCTCAACGACGATCGCTCGATCAGGATCGAGCAGTGTCTCGAATCCATGGAGAACATCGATCTGATCCTGTGTCAGGCAGGCCGAATAGGCCGCAGCCGGTAACTGTGGATTCGACGGTGTCTGCGGTTCGGACTGTTCGATCACTGGCGGTGGATCGATCAGGCCATCACGGTCGATGGTCCCCGCATCGCAATCGACAATGGCGACCCCACGGTGTTGTTGCAGGAGGTGGATGAACCGTCGCCGGAATCGATCGCCGACGTCCGTGATCGACGCGGGCGGAACGGCCAATCGTTCGTCGAACCCATCCCGACAGTCGGGCCATTGCCCGAGCGGTGGGCAACACAACACCAAGAGCCCGCCGCCATCGACGGCCCCGGTGACCATGCCGATGTGATTGGGTCGCAACGCGTCGTGGAGATCAATGACTATCGCCTCCCGGGTCGTCCCGAGCAGACGGCTGGTATGTTCCGGCGGCAACCGTTCGGCGTCGAGGAAGTCACGCTCACTGACGTAGGTAGCACGCTGTAAATCGATATCGACGGCTGCCAGTGCGGTCCTGCTGGCTTGATACGTATGATCACGAGCTCCTGTGAGGACGAGCAGTCGGCGCTCGTTCGCCACAATGGACTCCGTCCGGAGTGCCTGCGCGAGCTCGCCCACATCCATGGAGGGCGTTACCCGTGAACCGGTAAGGACCCACCGATCAGGAAGGGTGACGGATCAACCGGAGAGAACCAAAGCGGGTGTTTATGCCCAACCCCTACGAGGAACGCCTCGGACCAATGTCAGCCGAGGAATACCGTCGATGGATATTGGCCAACCGACCCGAGGGGAAGCCAACCCAGGACGATTTCGAACTCGAAACAGCCTCGACGCCCGATCCAGAGCACGGTGAGCTCCTTGTCCGTACCCTGTACATGTCGGTCGATCCGTACATGCGCGGCCGGATGCGCGATGCCGAATCCTATGCCGAGCCCTGGTCGGTCGGGGACGTGATGGTCGCCGGCATCGTCGGCGAGGTCGTGGTGGCCGAACACGAGGCATATGATCCGGGCGATATCGTGACCGGTCGCGGTGAATGGGCGGAGTTTACAATACTGGATGGCCAGGATGTAACCCCCGTCGATCCGGATCACGCGCCGATCTCGACAGCACTTGGCGTCCTCGGGATGCCCGGTCGAACCGCATACTTCGGTTTACTGGAAGTCGGTGATCCATCACCGGGCGAGACTGTCGTCGTCTCCGGCGGGGCCGGGGCGGTCGGATCGATGGTCGGCCAGATCGCGAAGCTCGGTGGGTGTGACGTCGTTGGGATCGCGGGCTCGGATCGAAAGACCGACTGGCTCACCGAGGCACTCGGCTTCGACGCGGCCATCAACTACGCGACCGAAGACGTCGGAAAACGCCTGGATGAAACCTGCCCGGACGGTGTCGACCTCTACTTCGATAACGTCGGCGGCGTGATCACCGACGCCATCATGGACCGGCTCGCGTTACGTGGTCGAGTCGTCGTCTGTGGCCAGATCGCCTTGTACAACGAGGAAGGGACACCAACCGGCCCCCGACATTTCTCGAAACTCATCAGTACCCGTGGGCGGGTCGAGGGCTTTCTCGTCAGTGACTACGAGGGCCGATACGCAGAGGCCAACGAACAGCTGGGCGAGTGGGTGACATCCGGCGCGATCGACTACCGTGAAACGATAACCGAGGGTCTCGAAAACGCCCCCGAAGCGTTCATTGGATTGTTTGAAGGCGAGAACATCGGCAAACAACTGGTCCACGTCGCCGATCCGACCGGATCCTGAGGTCGGATTCGCTGTGGGGCGGTCTGCCAAGCCGTAACCCGTTTGGAAGCGCTTTTATGGGGTGGTCCGTTAGGGAGGGCTACAGCCTGCGTGGGGTCGATGATCCGCTCCGCCGTCAGGGACCTACGGCCGGCGGAGACGGGCGAGCCCACGCGCAGGGAGTGAGTAATCATGCCAGTTTATGTGACTTACGACGTACCAACGGATCTCCAAGAACAGGCCATCGAAGCGCTTGAAGTAGCTCGCGACACCGGCAGCGTCAAGAAAGGAACCAACGAGACGACCAAGGCTATCGAACGGGGCAACGCCGAGTTGGTCTACATCGCCGAGGACGTCGAGCCCGAGGAGATCGTCATGCATCTCCCCGAGCTCGCCGACGAGAAGGAGATTCCGTTCGTCTTCATCAACACACAGGACGACATCGGCCACGCCGCCGGACTCGAAGTCGGCAGCGCCGCCGCGGCGATCGTCGATCCCGGCGAAGCCCGTGGCGATGTCGACGACATCACCGGCAAGGTCGAGGACCTCCGATAGCATCGTTTGTCAACTGAGCAGATCACCCACCAAGGACAATGAGCGCTGAAGAAGACACCGAAGACGGCTCGACGCCCGCCGAGGTCATCGAGATCGTCGGCAAGACCGGAATGCACGGCGAGGCCATGCAGGTCAAGTGCCGCATTCAGGAAGGGAGCAACCAGGGCCGTATCATCACTCGAAACTGTCTCGGGCCGGTGCGCGTGGGGGATATCCTCCAACTGCGCGAAACCGCCCGTGAGGCCGACGCGATCGGAGGCCAGTAACGATGCCCCAGACACGCGAATGTGACTACTGTGGTGCCGATATCGAACCCGGTACTGGGACGATGTTCGTCGGCATCGATGGGACGGTAACACACTTTTGCTCGTCGAAATGTGAGGCTAATGCCGACCTGGGCCGTGAATCCAGGGACCTCGAGTGGACAGAAACCGATGACGGGGAAGCCTAAGGATGACTGATCGCGAGCGGACGTTCGTGATGGCCAAACCTGACGCCGTCCAGCGTGGTCTCATGGGCGAGATCGTCTCCCGTCTCGAGGATCGGGGCCTCAAACTCGTCGGCGCGAAATTCATGCAGATCGACGAGGAGCTGGCCCACGACCACTACGGCGAACACAAGGACAAGCCGTTTTTCGAAGGGCTCGTCGAATTCATCACCTCTGGACCGGTTATGGCGATGGTCTGGGAGGGTCAAGACGCGACCCGACAGGTGCGCAAGATGATGGGCGAGACCGATCCGGCCGAATCCGATCCAGGTACGATCCGTGGCGACTACGGTCTCGATTTGGGACGGAACGTGATCCACGGTTCCGACCACGAGGACCCCGGCGCGAACGAGCGCGAGATCGAGCTGTTCTTCGATGAGGACGAACTCATCGACTACGAACGGATCGACGAATCCTGGCTTTACGAGTGACGACCGTTCAACGAGCCAGTTTTCGTCGCGTGCCTGACGGAGCGGCCGACTGACGCTCCGCTTATTTCGATCCGGTATCTTCCGAGACGTTACCCCCATCCGGTGCCGCCATTGATGATGATCGGGGGTCGGAACTCGTCGTGGGGTTTAGATCAGTCGAATCGGTTCGACGTCCCACCTGGAATTCCGCGAGGAGATCCTGTAGCTGTTGAGCTTGACTCGCCAACTCCTCGACGCTCTCCGTTACCTCGTTGATCGACGTGGTCTGTTCCTCGGCAGCGGCCGAGACACTTTCGGCTTCGTTGCTGTTTTCCTCGCTGATCTCCGCGACCTCTTCGACCATCTTCACGACCTCCTCGGTCGACGTAGCTTGTTCATCAGTCACAGTATCGATCTCCTGAACTGATTGATTGACCTCATCGATATCATCGGCCATTTCGTCCAACGCGGTCAGTGCCTCTTCGACGGTGTCGAGACCTGTCGAAACGCTCGCATCCATCGATCGAATATCTTCGACAGCTGTTTCAGTCGATACTCTGATTTCGTCGATGAGTGCCTCGATCTCCTTCGTGGCATCACCGGCCTCTTGGGCGAGTTCCTTGACCTCATCGGCAACAACACTGAACCCCTCTCCGGCTTCGCCAGCGCGTGCGGCCTCGATCGAGGCGTTCAATGCGAGTTGGTTGGTCTGCTCGGCGATATCGGTAATGAGCTCAACGATTTCACTGATCTGATCGATCTCCTCGGCGAGGGATTCGACCTCGTCGACCGTCCGTTCGGTTTCGCTCTGAATCGCATTCATTTCCTCGATCGCTTGATTCGCGCTGGCAGCGCCACGTTCAGCGCGATCGGCTGCCTGGTTGGACACTGAGGCAACCTGGTTTGCCGAGGAAGCGATCTCTTCGACGGTGCCCGAGAGGGTTTGCATCTCATCGCTGGTTTTCTGTAGCTGATGATATTCTTCATCCGTACTCGCCGAGATCTCCTGGATCGATTGACTCACCTGCTGACTCGCTTCGTTGATCTCACTAGCACTTGCAGTCACTTCCTGGCTGGCCGCAGCGACATCCGTCGCGAACTCATGAATACGAGCGATCGTCGCCTCGATTTCGTCCATCATGGTATTGAACGCCTCACCGATGTCCGTCATCGCCTCGTTCCGGCTATCAGGATCCATCCGCTGGCTGAGATCGCCCTCGGCAGCACGGTCCATGATAGCACTGTATTCGGCGGCCTTGGTTTCGAGATCGTCATTGAGTGCTTCGATCTCACGTTGTGCCTGCTCGACATCGTCTCCCATTTGAGTGATCGTCTCGCCAAATGATCCCGGCACATCCTCATCGAGGATATCGGCATCGAACCGTTGCTCAGCAATGGCTTCGGCTTGGCCCGCAACGGTTTTGAGATACTCCTGCATCGAGGCGAACGAATTCGAAAGTGCACCCACCTCATCCTCACGGTCCATTGTCTCAACTGTCTCGTTTAGTTGGCCGCGAGCGATGGCTTCGGCGGATTGGGTGACCTGATGAATCGGGGCCACGATATGTCTCGTCAAGCCCAATCCGATTCCGACGGCTGCGATGAACGAGAGGATAGTTAGTCCAGCGATCTCTAGCTGTGTCGTATGGGTCGTGCGATCAGCAATCGCCACCTGCTCGTTTAAATCCTCCCGAGCTAACCGTTCAAGCGTGTGTGCTTGTTCTTCCATTTCGGTCCGAAGCTGATGCATCTCGGTAAGCTTCTGGGCAGCAAGCTCATCGTTACCGGCTTCCTTGGCGTTGAAGAACTCCGCCGCGAGGGTGTTGTACTCGGCATGTGTCGATTGGAGTGCCGAGAACGTTTTCCGCTCTTTTTCGGTATCAGGGGTATACGCCTGTGCGTGTTCTTCGAAGCTTTGAGCAGCGTGTTCGTACGATTCCTTTGCATCAGGCTGTCCGAGCTGTGCAGCTTGCACAGCGATTTCCTGCTTTTCGATGGCGACCAGCATCTCGGCTGCGTGATCCATTTTCTTTCCGTCATGTGCGACCAGATGGACCTCGTGATCGAGTTTACCCACGCTTTGATAGCCGAGAAGCCCGGTCGTGCCTACCAATAGCGCCACGAAAAGGAGCGCGAGTAGCAACTTCGGTCGGAGCTTTAGCTGATTGAATCCGTTAATCATGGTGAATCCCTTGCCCTCCCCTCTATCTCGGGTTAGTCGGTTGATCCCGTGGATGTGATACGGTGGTATGACCGATACGATATTTCGATGAACCGTTCATTGCGACTATTTGGTGGCATTGTAGCCAGGAAAATCCTGACAGCCCACTAATAAAACTCCCGTCGCGATTTTTAGTACTGAAAACAGAATGACCAGCCCACAGTTCTACAGGCGGAACAGGCCGTGTGTCTCGGGGCTTGATCCCGGCGGTGAAGGCCGTACGCTTGTTACTTCCGCCGTACTCGGCGAGAGTTTAATACCTCTGCCACTGTAGGGACGAGTACAGTTGCGACGTGGATTACAGAACGTAATCCGACGCAACTGCTGGCAAGTGCGGAGAAATGCGACACTCTCAACACCCTGTTAGAAGAGGTGAGACGGGTGTTGTCGGGCGGGATGGAGCCGCCGACCCTCACGGACGCACCGGGCGTTCGGGTGTGAATTCCAGCCGACCCCGATAGGGAAGGGCGAGGGGAATGCAGTCCAAGCTCCCGGACGATCGATACAGTAGCGAGCGCATCCGACGATTGTACCGCAAGCGAACTCGTCGCCGCGACCACGCCCAAGCGGCACTGTGTCGTGACCTCATCGAACGACTGCACGCCGAGGGCGTGGACACGGTGTATATCGGTGGGTTGGCCGATGTCCTGGATACGCACTGGTCGGTTGAGACGAACGCCAAGACCCACAATTTCTGGGCGTTCAAGCAATTCACCGAGCGACTGGTCTGCACCGCCGAGGAATACGGTATCTCGGTTGAGGTCCGGTCGGAAGCGTGGACCAGCCAAGAGTGCCCGCAATGCGGTTCGACAGACCGAACAACCCGGCAGCAGGACACGCTCAGCTGTCGGTGTGGATTCGAGGGGCACGCCGACCTCACAGCGTCAGAAACGTTCCTGAAACGGCAGACAGAACAGGCAGTCAGGCCGATGGCACGGCCCGTGCGGTTCGAGTGGGACGACCACACCTGGTCGGGGAGACCACACCCTCAGGAACGTCCCAAAGAACAGCGCACAGACCCGAGTACCGTCGACGGTGACGGGAATGTTGCCTCCGGGGAGTCGTAGACTGGCTGAGACTCCCACGTCGGAGAGGAAACCCCGGCGTCACGCCGGGGAGGACGTCATTCATACCGGCCGTCGTAGACGATCTCCCCGTCTACCACCGTCATCACGACATCGATCGAATCGATCGCATCGGGAACATCCCACGGCGACCGATCGAGGATTGCGAAATCCGCCTTCTTGCCGATTTCGACGGTGCCCAATCGATCCTCATCGAAGCCCGCGTAAGCCGACCCGTGCGTGTAGGCTCGAAGCGCTTCGGTCACCGAAAGCTGTTGGGCGACAACAGGTGCATTGACCGTCTCGTGAACGCCGTATAACGGATCGAGCGGCATGACATCGCTGCCGAACGCGATCGGCGCGCCCGCATCCCGCAGGGCGGGATATCGGTTGGTTCGTTCACGCCGATCGGTGCCGATCCGTTCGTCGTACAACCCATCCGACCGTGCCCACTTCAGGAAGTTCGGCTGCATCGAGGCGACGATACCCGCCTCCCCGATCCGTTCGATCTGCTCGTCGCTTGCCATTTCGACGTGTTCGATTCGATGGCGGAGGTCGCCGACATCGGCAGCGGCCTCCTCGTAGGTGCTGAGGACGGCTTCGATCCCGGCATCCCCGATGGCGTGACAGCAGACCTGAAAGCCGGCCGCATCGACCCGGTCGACCCAGTCGGCGAAGATCTCGGGTTCCATCACCCATTCGCCCGTTGCCCCATCGTCGGCATACGGCTCAGTGAGCTTCGCCGTCCGGCCGCCGAGGCTCCCGTCGATCGTGAATTTCACGGCACCCAGCTGGACGAACTCGCTCCCATAGTTGGTCCGGAGTCCCGTTTCGCTGATCGCATCGTAGTGGTCATACCAGTAGTTGAGCCGGACACGTAATGCCAACTGATCTTCGAGATCGAGTTCCCGATAGACCTGTGGGGCGTGGGAATCACGGACCATGTCGTGCACGCCCGTGACACCGTACTGATGGACGTGCTCTTGGACAGATACCACTAACTCCCGCATGTCGTCCAGGCCTGGATCGATCAATTCGATGATACGCACTGCGGCGTCTTCCAGTAAGACACCGGTCGGCTCGCCGCCTTCGGTCACGACGTGTGAGTCGGGAAATTCCTCACGGTGTCGTTCGAGCATCACGTCGTTGACCGCCGCGACGTGTCCGTCCTCTCGCAAGGCGACGACGGGACGGTCCTCGCTCACTCGGTTGAGATCGGCCCGATCGAGATAGCGTGACTCGGCCCAGGAACTCTCGTCGAAGCCCCGGCCGATGATCCACTCGCGATCCGTATCGGCGGCGTCTTTGAGCCGCTCGATACACTCCTCGGGCCCGGCGGTGTCCCGGAGATCAGCATAGAGGAGATACTGTCCGAGGGTTTCGGAGTAGAAGTTCGCATCGATAAATCCGGGAAGCAGGATACACCCGTCGAGATCGATCACGTCTGTTCGTGGAGCGATGAGCGAATCGATCGTCGAGATCGAGTCGACACTGATGATCTCGCCGTCACGGACGGCAACCGCTTCGGCGGTTACGTCGGGATCGGCCAGCGTGTGGACTTCGCCGTCGGTGAAGACACGATCGGCAACCGGCGCGGCTGTGGGCATGCCGCGGCAATCTGACAGTACACCGATAACAGTTTCGACACCGAACGACGGAAGGGCCCGTTAGAATGGCAGAAGAGACTGGGTGGAAAACAGAACTCGGACGCAAACGGGACAGCCGGCGATCAATCGGCGCTGACTTGAGCGGCCGGGACGTCGATCTCGCCGGCATCCAGTTCGGCCTCGACCTCACGGGCGGCTTGGACCATGTTCGCCATCTTCTGGTAGGCGACGTCACGGTCTAACAGCTTGAGACCACAATCAGGACTGATCGTCAGCCGATCCGGCGGCACGACTTCCAACCCCTTGGTGATGTTCGCTTTGATCTCTTCGACGGATTCGACGGTCGCGTCATGGGCATCGACGACCCCTAACGCGAGATCCTTGGTGAACCGTGGTTCTTTGAAGACTGGGATCTGTTCGAAGTCGTTGTTCGTTAGCTCGACGTCGAACTCATCGATCGGGAACTCCAGAATCTCGGGGTAGATCCGGGAGTAATCCCCATAGCAGACGTGCAGACCGATGCGGACATCATCGGGAATGCCGTCGGTGATGCGTTCGAGTGCGCCGCCGACGATGGCGTGATCACCGGGAACCTGTGCGAGCGCGGGTTCGTCGATCTGGATATATTTCGCGCCCGCTTCGACTAGATTCTCGACCTCCTTGTTGACGAGATCGGCGAGTTCGTAGGCGAGTTCCTCGGTATCCTCATAGACTTCATTGAAGCTGAACCGGGCGAGAGTATACGGGCCGGTGATCGGCACTTTTACCGGGCGCGATGCCACCTCGCTGGTGAACGCATATTCATCGACGAGCCATGGTTCGCCGTATTCGACCTCATCGACGACGGCGGCCTTATCGAAGTAATTGTGCCCCCAGACTTTGACCCGTCCCGGAAATTCGGTCCCCTCGATGCGGTGCATGAAGTACTCGATCATCTCGTTGCGCCGCATCTCGCCATCGACGACCACATCGAGGCCTGCGCGCTCGTGTTCGTCAGTAATGAGACGGGCTGCATCGTCGAGTGCCTCCTGCCAGTTGTCCTCGTCGAAGTCGGCGTCGTCGTCCTCAAAGAGGTCACGAGCACGATCCAGCCATTTGGGTTTCCGGTAGCTCCCGACGACGGTCGTCAACAGGAAGTGATCGTGATCGTGGTCGGCAGGACGGAACTGCTCGCGGTTGTCGCTCATTGAGCCGTCACCTCCGTGGTCTGATCGACGGCGGTCTGTAAGGTGGTGAGCTTCTCCTCGAAGGTACTGATGGGGAGGTAGAACAGTTCAGCATTCGGCGTCACATACAGCCGTTCGAAGTCGATCGTCGGCGCGGTCTGATCGAGGAACCAATCGATGCGCTCTTCGATCGTATCCGCGGACTCGACGAGCGTATTCTGGCTGTCGATCAGCCCCAGCGCGATGTCGTCGGTCGTGCCGTACTCGTTGATGTTATAGAGGTTGTCGGCACGCTCGGTGACGAAGTCATACCCCAACGCATCGATGTCAGTGTCGAGCACGTGGGCGTGAACTTTCTCGGTCAACGAGCCCCAGTACGGGTAGAGGACGGTTTCGACATCCGTTCCAGCCGCGTCGACGACGGCGTCGATGGCATGGGCAGCCCGCTCATCGAGTCCGTCCTCGTCACTCGGGGGCGTGGTCGCCAGGGATGGGTCGAGAATAAACAGCGTCTCGACGGCGTCGGGGAACGCCTCGACCTCGCCAGCGACATACTCGCCGATGGCCCCGAGGAACGCATCCGCATCGCCGTAGTGTTCGTCAGTCGCGAGGTCGAACAGCGAATAGGGACCGGGAACGACCGCCTGAAGATCGTCGGTCAGCTCGGCTGCGGCCTCGAGATCGTCCGCGAGATCGCCATTAAAATCGAGCTCGTCGGTGACGATCGGCTCCCGATAGAAGTTGTTGTTGTCATAATAGCGTCGCAGGGAGCCGGTGTCGACGTGCTCGTGGATCGTAAGCGGATGGGCGAGAATATCGTCCCAGCGGAGTTGGCCTTCGACGATCCGGTCGAGGCCGGCCGACTGTTGGGTGTCGATGACCTCGGCACGTGCCTCGTCGTAGATCGATTCGATCTCCTCGCCTTCGGAACCATCCAGCAGATCGTGTTTCTGGTGGCCCTTTTTATCGGCCAAGTCGTCCTTGGTCCATTCCGGGAGTGGATAGACACCCGGTGTCGTCGCAATCCGTTCTGACATATCGTTCGATTGGCTATGCCGCTCTTTAATGTTTACTACTTAGAATTATGTTCGGTATGAAAAATATGCTCTGAAGTAATCAGCAGATGTCAGATCATCGTACCGAGTTATCTAACCAGTTTGAGGACGGTGAGGGTCTCTCCCGGATACGTGACATCCCGGCACGCCACGGTATGGAATCCGCGTTGGCCGGCGTATTCGACCACCGCTTCCACGCCGGTGACGGAGCTAACCAGGATCAACACGTATCCATCCGCCGTGAGCACACGCCCAACATCATCAAGGAATGGTTCGATGACGGCCCGTCCGGTTTCCCCACCCGTGACGGCCCGTTCCAGCCAGTCAGGGTCCTGGTCTATGTCATCAGCTACGATCGATTCACCGCCGGTGGTCGATACCATCGTCGGCTCACCAGCCGAATCGTCGCCAGTCGTGATATCAGTGACCAGGTTCGGAAGGTATGGTGGATTGAAAAGGACCACATCGAAGACGCCGGTTCGAAAGGCTGCGGTCAGGTCGGCCCGAACCACTGACAGGTCACGGCTCCGGGCCCGCCGACACGCATGAGGATTGATATCGGATCCGACGACAGTTGCCCCGACTGTGTCGATGACCTTCGCCGCGATATATCCGGACCCGGTCCCGACATCAAGTACGTAGTCAGAGGGGTCGACCAGATCCGCGGCGACGCTCGCGAGCAGTGCTGAATCCTCAGCCGGGCCGTAGACGTCGATCGACTCTCCGCGAAGTTCAGCGAGTTTCATCGAAGTTTATTCACTGGGATCGCCGCTGCCATCCGGTGTTGGTGTGGCCTGTGATTCCCGACCCGCCCCGTGCAGACGGAAGCCGCCCTCCTCGACACGACCCATTAGTTCCCGCTGTGGGAACGGAATCTTGATCCCGTTGGCATCGAACGCCTCTTTGACCGTCTTGATCACCGCCGTCTGGGCCCGCCACCGGCGGCGGGCGCTTGGTTTATCGATCCAGAATCGAAGGCCCAGAACGATCGCCGAATCACCAAACCGTTTGAACACGACCTGGGGTTGGGGCACGGTCAGGATGTCGTCGACCTCGTCCATCGCGTTTTTCGCGAGCGACCCCGCCTTTTCGAGGTCGGTGTCGTAGTCGACACCCACTTCGAGTTGAATCCGGAGACGGCCCTTTCGCGTTCGGTTGATGATGTCCGAGGAACTGACGGTGTCATTAGGCAACATCACGTATTCGCCATCGAAATTCTGGATCCGGGTATTGACGACGGTGATATCGGTAACGATCCCTTCCTTGTCGCCGATCTGGACCCAATCACCGATCTCGAACGGTCGTGAGAACATGATCACGAAGCCGGCAATCAGCGATCCAAGCGTCTGTCTGGCTGCCATACCGAGGACGATGCCCAGGAATCCAGCACCGACGAGCAGACCACCGAGATTGACCTCCCAGAGCCCGAGAATGATGACGATCGCGACGGTATAGGCCAACACCTGTACCGTCCGGAAGGTGATCTCGGCTTGATGGTCGCTGATTCCGCTTTGGTTTTTCAGGAGATTCTCGACGAACTTATCAAGCGTACCGGAGGCGATGTAGACGCCGGCCAACAACGCAAGGGATATCAGAACTTTGGCGCCGATAGCGAGCGGGTTTTGCAGGAACTGCATACCCTCCTGAATATCGCTACCAGCGTTCCAGAGAGTGATCAACAGACCCCCACCCACGATCATCGCGCCGATCAGGACCGTCCCCAGGACGACATCGACCAGCCGCTCGTAACCGAACCGATGGGCTTGGCTCCGGAGACGACGAAGGATCCATGTCACGATCGCCAGGGCGATCAGCAGTCCCGCAGAGACCGCGATGCGTTGATCGAGCGGAAGGGTCGGGATCAGCTGTGCGATGTCGTCGATAACGACGGTCATGGCGTTTCCTCCCGCTCGATGGCGTATGCAGTCGCTGCGATCGCCGCGAAGGTTTCAGGGGTGATCGTCCCCGGTCGACGCGAAAGGAGCGCTTCATCGAGGTCGGCAACCACGGCATCAGGATCCGACAATCCAGAGATATGAGCCGTATTGCGGATCGCGTTCCGGAGCGTCTTCCGGCGCTGGGTGAACACGGCCTTCACTAAATCAAGGAAGAACGTTTCATTCGGCACCGTATATTCGGGGGTTCGTGGATCAGTCCGAACTACTGCACTATCGACTTCGGGGGCCGGGTCGAAGGCCGTGGCAGGCACTGTTTCGACGATCTCGATCTCGGCGTAGTGTTGGGCCGTGACTGAGAGTCGGCCGTATGCGTCCATGCCGGGCTCCGCGACCATCCGCTCGGCGAACTCACGCTGGAACATCAACACCAGCGGTCGTGATCGCGGGAGCAATCGGAAGGCAATCTGGCTCGACACCCCATAGGGGAGATTCGATACCGAGCCGGTAAACGACGGGAGTTCGAGAGTGAGCGCATCGCCGGTTAGCACCTCAAGGTAGCCGGCATCGATCGCTGTGCTGAACTCCTCACGGAGAAACGCCGCCAAATCGGGATCCCGTTCGATGGCGGTCACTCGGTCGGCTATCGCCACCAATCGATCGGTGAGCCCGCCGGTTCCGGCACCGATCTCGAGGATGTGGTCGGTCGCCTCCGCCGGAAGATAGTCCGGAAGCCGATCCAAGACGCGATCATCGACCAGAAAATGTTGATCCCGGGACGGATCGCCCACTACGCCGGCTCGGCGTCGAAGGGCATCGGGATCACGCGATCCCGCTTCGCTGAGGCCGTCCGCCCGTCGAGTCATTACCAGCCCTAAAGGGAGAGGGCTGTAAAAACCGTGCCGTTCGTTCGTCGTGGGAGCGGCGGTCAGTCCGTGCTATCGTCCTCTTCGGGCCGGGCGAAGAGCTTGTATTTGACTTCCTCGTCTCTGATCTCCTCGATGATGCGTTCGACGAGGACGCCTTTCGGATCATGGAGTCCGGAGATCCGGTTTTCCAAGTCATCGAAGTTATCGAACGGCTGACGTTTGCGATGATCGAGGATGTCGTCCCGGAGCTTGTCGCCGATCCCCGGCAGCAGGTTCAGCTGGTGTAATCGGAGGGTGATCGGTCCCGCCTCATTGTAGAATTCGATATATTCGTCGGCGTTCTCGTTGACGATATCGGCGACGACGTGTTCGAGTTCGGATTGGGCGCCCCCTGAGAGATCATCGTACTCGATCTCACGGACTTCCTCGATCATTTCCGCTTGGGCTGTGACGGCGACGCGATCGCCGATTCCGACACCACCGTCGGCAGTCAACACCAGCTCGAACAGCTGGAAGGTCGAATCGTCGACTGCATGGGCAAGCGGCGGTTTTTGATACTGCGGGCGGTCGTCCTCCGATCGACCGTGTGGGAGGTAATCGAGGACGATCGCCGTATCCGATTGGTCCGCGCCCTCGTCTTCGCTCATGGCTGGGGATAGGACAACCAGGAACTTAAACGGTCGGCGAGATAGCGTCAGCTGACTTCGACGTATTCGGCGATGATATCGAGGATTTCGTCCAATTCGTCCCCCGAGAGCGAGTACCGCTCTTGGGCGAAGACGGCCCGCAGTTCATCACGATCCCGTGGAAGCAGATCGGCGATTTTGTAGGCAGTCGGTTCGTCGACTTTCTCTAACTCCTCAAGCCGATCGACGAGTTCACGCGATTCTTCAGGTTCAAGGACAGCGAATCGGTTCGCATGTTCGATCGTCCGGGCCAGTTCATAGGGGAACTCGCGATCCTCATCAAGGGCCCGTTCCTGTTCGATGTCGTCAAGCAGCTCTTTGGCTTCCGAGACGGTAAGGTACTCCTCGTCGATTTTGTCCTTGAATATCGTCATGTGTAGTCCGTATTTGCGCCCCGCACGGAGTGATTCACTATGGGACGGTGACCCATAGGCGTCGATCCGGATGAATCGGTCATACTCACAGCTCAATCAACGAACGCGGGAATAGTTGTCGAAACACGTCTAACATGATACCAAGCAGATAATTCGATAGCCATCTATACCACAGGCGACATCGTAGCCGGAATCGAACGGGAGTTCGCGGACAACATACTGTTGTTATCAGCCGATACCGAAGGTGATCACAAGCGACCAGGAGTCACCCAATCGATTGCGAAAATCAGTACCGTTCGACCTTATTCTTGCTGGACACGCAGGTGAGCGGGCTTGGCGATGATCGTCTTCTGCTTGCCGCGGTCGCTGATCTCGATCTTGTAGGCAGCACCCTGTTCACCGATGACAGTCCCGGTGTGGCCGTTGAATCGGGGATGGAACCGGCCGTCGGAGACGGACGGATCAAGCCGAAGATGGACTTTTTCCCCGATTTCGTACTCCTGGATGGCCCGCTGTGGCGGCGAGGTGCCACGCTCCCGTGGCGAGTTCGACAACTTATCGCGTGTCCCACGTCGTGGACCTTTCGAATTCGGCATAGTCTTGCACCCAGATTGCTCGCTGATAGTTATAAACATCGTGATCTCCACCAGGAACAGCCGATCACTCGCCGGTGTGAGCGCTCACCATGAGCGTCCGAGACACAGAGATAGACCGGTCCGGATCGACGACAGCCGTGGCTCCGCGGTGAAACTGGAGCGATGGCCCGAACCGGTATACGCCGGAGCTAAAGCCGGCCAACGGATTCGACACTGATCGATTCAACGCCGTCGACGCCGACGAACGCCTCCTCGACGGCCTCGGTCCCGCCCGCATCGTCGGGGACGACAACCGTTGGGAGCAGAGCGACGAGGCCAAAGGCGACATCCTCGCGCTCGTAGCCTCGGATCTCGGCACCTTCGGGGAGTGATTCGGAGAGCCGATCCTCGAGATCATCGAGGTCGATCTCCGGGCTTTGCGGCATGACTTTGATCTTGGCAGCGACTTTTCCCATGGTCAATCGATGTCGGTCGTCGGTGGTTCAGGGACCGCGGAATCCACAGTCCGGACAGTCATAGAGGTTGCTCTGCTTGCGACACTTCGCACATCGAGAGATGCTCGTACCACACTCGGGACAATCAAATGACGCCGCGTTCGTCCCAGAGATACGGATGCCACAGGAAACGCAGTAGCGCGCCTGGGCTTGCGATTCACTCATACCCAGACGAAGGCGTTGCACACCTTTTAATCGTTCTCTTTACGAATTGCCTGGCCTCAGCTGCCCGGTAGGATGTCCCCGAGGGCCGCCCCGATCGCCATCCCCACGAAGACGAAAAGGATCTGTGAGAACGCAACCCACGGAGTCGCCCAGTCAACCCGGCCCCAGCCAGTCATCAGGACGAGAGCCGTCGCGAAGGAGATCCCCAACACCCCGACCAGACGCCGTGGGACCAGCCCGAAGAACGGTCGGTGCACGATGACGTGTTGGATGTCCGCGACGTATAATAGACCGATTACGGTGACGATGCCTAATGCAAGCGTACCGAACATGTAGGCCGGATGGGTTGCGATGAACGAACCCACCTCCAGGGAACCGCCCTCGATGATCATCGGGATGCCGAAGACGACGCTGCCGAGAAACGCTTCGGCCATGTCGGCCCGATCGAATCCGCGGATGATGCGGCCGAACGTCCCGGCCGATTGAACTTGATGGGCCATCTCAATCGTCTCTTCGATCTGCTCCCGTCGTGCCGGTGTGGAGGCATCCTCAGCGAGCTCTTCGAGCTCCGCCACGAGATCGCCCATATCCTTCTGTTCCGGTCGATCGAGCATCCCTCGATCGGTCATACCCCGGCCAACACAGACGATCGAGAAGTAATCTCGGGTGGCGTTATTCGCTCTTGTGTAACCGCCAACGGTCGATGTAGAGATCGATACCTTCCCCGTCGGCATCAAATTCGACAGTTCGTCGATGGCCGGCAGCCGCCGGCGCTTCGAACTCGTAGGTCCGGAAACTATCCTCGGTTGGAACGAGGGCCTGGGAATCCCGACCGGTGTCCGATTCATACCTGAGTTCAAGGATACCCCCCCGTTCGACGACACTAACCGTGAGGATGCCCCGATACGATTCGTAGGTCCCAGTCAGCGCTTCGATCGCTCGTCGACGTCTGAAGAACGGTACGATCTCATCTGGATCACCACCATCGAGGATCGCGAATATTCCGTGTCCGGTGACCGAGAGCGGATAGCTTGGTGAGGCGTTGCAGCCGAGTACGACGCCCCAGTTCCGATCCGAAGTGAAGCCGGCATACGCCGATGCGACGGCGATCGAACCACTGTGGCCGATAATCGTCCGCTCACCCACGGACGATCGGCGCCAGCCATAGCCATATGGACCCGAATCGGTCTCGACATGGGGCGCGTGCATGCGTTCGAACGCCTCGGTGGCGGCCAACCGTGTGCTGTCGAACGTACCATCGGCCATCTGGGCGCGGAGATACCGGGAGAGTTCCCCGACCGAGGTGACCACGCCACCAGCCGGAAAGGAGAGCTCCCGGACGGGCAGTGGCGCCGGCTCGGGACCACCATCGGTAAGCCGATGGGGCGTCATGCGATCATCGGCACGGTCGAACGCCGACTGCCGGAAGAGTGACCGACGCATGCCAAGTGGCTCGAAGATCTCGTCGGCGACGTACTGATCGAACGACCGGCCAGACACCGCCTCGATGATCAACCCAAGGAGCGAGTAGCCGGCATTACAGTAAAAGAATCGTTCTCCCGGTGGGGCGGCCAGTTCGTCCGTTGCGTTACGGACGTGAGTGAGAAAGTCATCGAGACCCCCCATCGGCACACCGAGTTCGCGGACGTTGGCCTTCCGATTGAGGAGAACCGTACTCACGCCAAGCGATGGAAGGCCGGATGAATGAGTCAGAAGATCGTGAATCCTGATCGGCGGATCGGCATCGAAATCCACATCGAGATAGTCGACGATGGGATCGGTGACATCGAGTTCTCCTGTTTCGGCGAGTTGCATGATCGAGAGTGCGGTGAACGATTTCGACACTGACCCCACGCCATACAAGGTCCGTTCGGTGGCGGGTTCGTTGGAGTCGAGATCACGCGACCCAACGCCATTCGCATACACCAGCGAGTCGTCCTCGACGATCCCGACGCTGGCACCGGGTAATCCATCAATTCGAAGCCACTCGCTCAGGAACGATTCAATTGCTCGAATCCGATCCTCTGGTAGTGCAGTCGCCATCGAAGACATATCCCGCTCCAACGGCAAGGGGATACAAAACATCCCGGGCGAAGGCAAGTGGCACACGGGAGGACCAGGCCAGCACTCTTCCCCGGTTTCTTAACGCCTTAGTAGCAGGCCGCCACCCCGTCTGTATGGTTCAACTTCCGACTGCGGTCGTCGGTG